>DGNZ01000189.1 GCA_002389175.1 Rhodospirillaceae bacterium UBA4479
CGGTCCGCGCCTCCAGCACTGATCCGGCGTAGCTCAGTTGGTAGAGCAGTCGACTGTTAATCGACTTGTCACAGGTTCGAGTCCTGTCGCCGGAGCCAATCAAAAAGGGTCAGTCGAATTTTCGACTGGCCCTTTTTCATTCCTGTTAGAATTTTTGTTCCCCATTCCCTGAATATAATACAGCAAACCCTTCTCTATCCCATCAATCCTTATGGCGAGCATGTACGTGTCGACCTTACTGACGCAGATATTCTGTGGTCTTCAATTTCCTGAACTCATTAGAGAATACTTAGACATCCGGGTTTGAGATAAATTAGTTCACGAAATATTATTTCGCAAGAAATGCTCTAAAATAACGCTTGAGCGATGCAAAATCATCATGTCGCGAAACTTCAATTCGAATTTTCTTATTCATTTAAATTCAAACAGTTAGCAGATACTTGAGCCAATAAATCCTGCTACCATCAGCGGATGGGGAGGAATGAATAATGACTTTATTTACTCACGAAGCCTTCGACGATCATGAATTCGTGCATCACATTCACGATGCAGATACCGGATTACGCGCCATTGTCGCAGTGCATAATGCGACGCTGGGGCCAGGGCTCGGCGGACTTCGTATGTTCAATTACGCGTCGGATGATGAAGCGTTAACAGACGTATTACGCTTATCCAGAGGCATGACATATAAAAACGCCCTCGCAGGAATTCCTTATGGTGGCGGCAAGGCGGTCATTCTGGGTGACCCAGCATCAGATAAATCCCCTGCTTTGATGTATGCATTGGGTCGCGCACTCAACAAACTAAACGGTCATTACATTACTGCCGAAGATGTCGGAACCACTGTCGCCGACATGGATTATATTCGCAAAGAAACGCCGTTTGCACGCGGGACATCTCATGGTGTGGGTGATCCGTCACCATTTACAGCCAAGGGTGTCCGACACGCCATCCATGCAGCCGTGAAATCGAAGTTGGGCATAGACAATGTCGAAGGCGTGAAAATCTCTATCCAAGGCCTTGGCAATGTCGGGTATGCCCTGGCCCAAATGCTGCACATTGATGGGGCGACACTAATTGTCACAGATGTGAATGCGGTCAGATTGGCGCAGGCAAAAAACGAAATGAACGCCACCACTGTCAAACCTGATGAGATTTACGACGTTAAATGCGATGTGTTCGCACCCTGTGCTATGGGGGCGTCTATCAATAACCAGACAATCGGACGATTGAAGGCCCTGATCGTTTGTGGGGCTGCAAACAATCAATTAGCCTTATCGAAGCACGGACAAGATCTTCATAACAAAGGCATTCTTTATGTGCCAGACTTCGTCGCAAATGCTGGGGGCGTCATCAATATTGCACTCGAAGACAGCGCAACATCTGATGTAATCATGGCGCGAGTCGATGAAATTCGCGGCACTGTGGATGAAATATTGGAACGCGCGACGGATGGTAATTTACCGCTCGACGTGGCCGAGGCCCTGGCGATGGATCGCATTCATCAGTATCGCGCGGAAACGCGCGCGGCATAACATAGCGGGCTATATAATCAGACGTTTCTTATTCAGGAATGACTGGTTTATAGTTCTCTAATGGGAATTGCTGTTCGTCTGGGCGCATTGGGGGTTTTTGGCGTTATTGTTGCGGGTATCACTGCAACATCACCAACACGCCCAGCCCATGCCAACCAGTGCCTTTTCAATGAGCCAAACAACATCGAAATCACTCTGACGCGAAACGAAGGCCCTGTTCAACTCATCACCAATCGCAGCCAAACCGAACTCAAACGATTGCAAAATCGAAACGGGACGTCACAGGCATTCGGCACTGGCTGGACCCCCGTCGGTCTGACATTGACTGAACTCAAATATCAAATGCGCGTGAGTATCGAAGCGCGCAAAATTGGCCCTAAAAGTTATTGCGCGCGCTTAACAAAAGTCGAAGCAAAGATTGGGTATGACAAGTTTAACGTATTTATCGCGAAAAAATTTCGCCCCGGCACATGTGCCTATGACTCAATCAGGGAACATGAATTGACGCATGTATCCGTGTTTACTTCTGGCTTGGACGAATTTTATCCCAGAATGCGTCATCGCCTGGAGCGCGCTACAGGCGCAATCACGACCATCAAAGTGAGTGATCCAAAGTTAGCGGCAAAACGCTTACAACAGCGTTTGCGCCATACCATTGATCCCTTGTTCAAGGAAATGAACCGCACCCTGAACCGACGCAACGGTTTACTGGATACGCCTGCACGATATCGCCTGGAACAATCGCGCTGCAGCGATTGGTGAACTTACGGAATTAACCGGGCCCCCTACTTCGTTGTCGCGATGAAGACGCCATCCCAATCTGGGTCTGGCGGGGTCTCTTTGTATTCAGTGATGCGTTCATCATAGAGGTCACAAAGCACGTGCAGGTTTGCTTCTAAAATCCATGGCTTTTTCTCGTCACTGCCAAGGTCACGAATTTCATCAAACATGGCTTGCGCTTCATCCCACTGCATCGCGCGGTATGTTTCCATGGCATCAAAGATCAGATTTTGCAGGTACTTGAACTTCGGATCAGCCAAGACTTCTCCATCGCCCATAAGGCCATAAATGTAGGTACCTTCGGTCTTACCTTTAACCTGTATGTAATCAAGATCAATCGTTGCCAAACGATCTTTGACTGCGGCTCGTGTGGGCGGGCCCAGGACAACATTCATCCCATAGCTTTTGCTCTGCCCTTCAAGGCGGGCGGCCAAGTTTACAGCATCACCGAGTACTGAATAATCGAAGCGCATGTCGGATCCCATGTTGCCAACAACACATGGTCCGGTGTTGAGGCCAAGCCCAACTTTGAGCGGGATATGTTTACGACCTTCTTCTTCGGCTTCTATCGCTAGTCGTTCGTTGAGAGGCTCCATCTCAGCCAACATCGCAAGTGCCGAGGTACAGCCATTGTATTCCTGATCGTCATCATCAAACGGCGCATTCCAAAACGCCATGATGCAGTCGCCCATGTACTTATCGATAGTGCCTTGGCGTTCTAGGATTGCGTTGGTGAGAGGTGTAAGAAGTTTGTTGATCAGCGCAGTCAGACCGACAGCATCAAACTGTTCTGAAATCGTTGTGAACCCGCGCACATCACAAAACAGCAATGTCATATCGCGTTGCTCTCCGCCGAGCTTAAGCTCGTCCGGGTTTTCAGCAACACGTTCAACCATCCCCGGAGAGAGGTATTTCGAGAATGCATCGCGCGTCTGACGACGGTTTGTTTCTTCTCGGGCATAACTCGCATAGGTCATACATGTATACATCGCTAATAAGCCGACCACCGGATAACTGGCATCTAGCAAGAACAACTGCTCCGAGAACAAATACCACGACGTCCCAAGCGCGCCACCCGCGACGAATATGATCAATGCAGCGGTCCATTTTGCACCGACCCATGGCACTAAAATAATTAAGATGATGCCACCGAAGAGCAAAAACGTAAGTTCTGCGACATCTGCGTAATTCGGGCGGGTCAGGTATTTTTTGTGGATGATGGCTTCGATCAACTGAGCGTGGACTTCAACTCCTGGGATATCGCGCTCTGTTGGAATGGACCGAATATCTCGAAGACCCACCGCCGAGGTTCCTAGAATAGTGAGCTTCCCTTTGATCTTGGCTGGGTCAGCTGTGCCATTCAGCACATCAGCAGCTGAGACGTATTTATCCCAATCGCGTCTAGAGAAATACGGCCAAATCTGGCCAATCCGATCTGTTTTAACTTCTAAGCCTTTTGCAATCCCAACACCGACCATACCCGCTTCATTGACCTTGGCTAATACCGTAGGTCGAGCAGTGGCAATGCGCAGCATTTCAATGGCAAGGGATGGGAAATATTGGCCATCGTGACCAAACAGCGCAGGGACATTTCTTACGATCCCGTCTTTGCCCGGCACAACCGAGAAAATACCATGGCCACCAAAGCGCCCAGTGGCCGCTTGTTCTATCACCGGCACATTCCGCACAAGGGATGGGAATCTTGGCAGAAAATCATAAGGTTCAGGAGAGTTCTTGGATAACTTTCGAACTGCAACTGACTTTTTGACAGGAGGGCCTCTTACGCCTTCTGTCTCGTTCGGGCGCCCAGCCTGTCCAAGAACGACACGAGATTTTTTGATCATATCAGCAAAGATACTGTCGTTACTTTTCAAGCCTTTGATTCGCG
>DGNZ01000257.1 GCA_002389175.1 Rhodospirillaceae bacterium UBA4479
CGAATCAACCATTCCGTCAGGCCTTATTGTCAGCTTTAATACCACAATATGGTTTTCAGCCCCTTGCGCACCAGGGTTTGGATACCAGCAAGGGGTCACTTGTTCGATCACCTGGCGGCGCATGGAATCCAGCTCTGTCATCGATACCTTGCGCTCGGGATTATACGGCGCAGGCGGAGAATTTGATTTCAGCGCACTGCGTATAGACGCCGCGAAATCTTTTTTCTCGGGCTTCTCTGCTTCTTGCTTTTCCTTGGGCGCAGGCTGAGATTTCTTAATGTCTGCAAGCGTCTTTAATAGGGATGCGACCTCAAACTGCTCAGGTGGTTTGGGTTTCTTTTTCACAACAGCCTTGGCGGCTTTTTGTACGGGCGGTTTGGGTTCGGGCTTTGGCCCCGGTTTCGGCTCTACAACAGGCTCCGGCTCGGGCTCGGGTTTTGGTTCGACAACGGGTTCGGGAATGGGCTCCGGTTCGGGCTCTGGTTCAGGCGTTGGTTCTGGCTCGGGAGGCAATGCTGCCACCTCGGGTTCTGGGGCTGGGGCCGGCTCTGGCTCAGCAACGGGCTCTGGCACAGGTTCCGGTTCCGGCTCTGGTGCTTTCTCAGGTTCGGGCTTGGGGGCCGGTTCTGGCGGTGGCGCATTTCTGACTTCGTCGATTTCGACCATCTCAACAAAAACAGGTGTTTCATCAAACGGTTCGGGTTGCTCGAAAATCGGCAAGCCAAACAACGAGGCAGCGATAAGCGCCCCATGCAGCCCGACAGAAAATATGACGCCGCTTTTCATCACCGACGATATGCCTCGTTAAGGATTTTTCTTTTCAGTGTCGCCACCAGGAACAGTCTTCACGGCCTTGGTGATCAGCGCGACCCGTCGATATCCTGCTCGATTAATGGTTCCCATAACTTCCATCACACGCCCGTAATTGATCGATTCGTCACCCCGCACAAAGATGCGCAGATCAAGGTTCTGACCTGTTATGGCACGAAGTCGTGGCACCAATGTGGCAAGCGGCACAGCTGTATCTTGCAGATAAATCTCGCCGGCTGCGTTGATCGAAATCGCCAAGGGCTCATCATCGCCCGCAATCGCCCCCGCTTTTGTTTCGGGTAAATTAACCTCAACCCCAACCGTCAACAGGGGGGCTGTCACCATAAAGATAATCAGCAGCACCAACATCACGTCGACAAACGGTGTGACGTTAATCTCGCTCATCGGGGCGCGGCGTGCTCGGGTGTAACGACCGGACCCGCCTCGGCTTTGAATGTTCACTCCCATGACCGGTGACCCTTAATCCATTTCACGCGAAAGAATGGCGGTGAACTCACCGGCAAAGGAATCTAAACGTCCCGCATAGCGATCCAAATCTTTGCTGAGTTTGTTGTATGCAACAACGGCGGGGATGGCCGCCAAAAGACCAAGGGCTGTTGCGAACAATGCCTCTGCAATGCCGGGGGCTACGACCGCCAAACTTGTATTGGATGACATCGCGATGGACTGGAAACTGTTCATGATACCCCATACGGTTCCGAACAATCCGATAAACGGCGCTGTCGAACCCGTCGTCGCCAAGAACGTCATGTATTTTTCGGCACGATCCATTTCCCGGTGTACCGTGATCTGCATAACGCGTTCAATCCGGTCCGACACGCCGACCTTTAAGGTCGCTGTCATTTCACCAGACACCCGGCGCCATTCGCGCATCGCCGCGACAAACACCGCTGACATGGGATCACGGGGATTGGTCGATATTCGGTCATACAGTTCGTCCAGCGACTGACCTGACCAAAAAGCCTGTTCAAATTCACTGGATCGTTTGTTCAACCGACGCACGGTCAGCATCTTTTCAAAAATGATCGCCCAGCACCAAATCGATGCCAGGATCAAACTGATCATCACCGATTTGACCACGATGTCGGCCCGCAGGAACATTTCCATCATCCCGAAATGCGCCCCATCCAGGGACCCTGCGATCAGTGCCGCGTCAACCGCTTGATTTTCCATTCCGTACTCCGATTACTTCGTTTTACTTATTCTCATTATTCAATTGACCCATGACTGTCCGCACTTCGTGGGGCAATCGACAGGGCTGACCGGTATCAATATTCATGCACGCAAGGCGCACGGTGATGGCGACAAGGCGTTCTTGCCCCCGAAAGATGTCCTGAATAAGGCGCATACTGGCACCGCCCACATTTTCCACTGTCGTCACGACATTCAGTGCATCGTCCAAAACGGCAGGTTTAATGTAATCCGCGCTGCATTCTTTGACGGCAAACGCCACACGTTGTTCGTTTAATAAGGTCGAGTTTTCAATACCGAGGGAGCGCAGCATCTCTGTGCGCGCGCGCTCAGCAAATTTCAGATAATTCGCGTAATACACGATCCCACCGGTATCGGTGTCTTCGTAATAGACACGCACGGGATGCTCAAAGGTCTTGGTCTGCAGAGCGTCAGCCATCAGATGCCTCGACGTCGGCGATTAGGTCCAACTGGTTCATGTTCGCAGGTGGCTTTAATCCCAAATGCTTAAAACCATCGCCCGTCAGCGCACGGCCGCGTGGCGTCCGCATCAACAATCCTTGTTGGATCAAATACGGCTCAATCACATCTTCGATGGTGTCGCGCTGTTCCGATAGTGCTGCGGCCAGCGTTTCAACACCGACAGGCCCGCCCCCATAATTATCGGCAATGCACGATAAGTAACGACGATCCATCGCATCCAAGCCGCGGGCATCGACGTCCAACCTGTTAAGGGCTGCGTCAGCCGCCTTGGCGTCAACGGGCGAATGCCCCTCAACCGAGGCGAAATCTCGGACACGCCGAAGCAGCCGACCAGCTACCCGGGGCGTGCCCCGTGCACGGGTGGCAATTTCGCGCGCCCCATCGGGGGTTAAATCCATGCCGAGCAATCCAGCCCCCCGACTGATGATGCTTTGCAGATCATCAACGCTGTAAAATTCCAATCGCATCGGGATGCCGAACCGTTCGCGCAAGGGTGTTGATATCAATCCGGACCGTGTCGTCGCACCCACCAGCGTAAATCGCGGTAAATCAATACGAACAGAGCGCGCGGCCGGGCCCTCGCCGATGATCAAATCCAATTGGAAATCTTCCATCGCGGGATAAAGAATTTCTTCGACCGCTGGGTTCAGGCGATGAATTTCATCAATGA
>DGNZ01000311.1 GCA_002389175.1 Rhodospirillaceae bacterium UBA4479
GCACCAGCGCGATGGTCTTGGAATGGTTGCCGCTGAAGCCGACTTTCGAGAAGACGTTATCCGGCGACCCACCGAGTTCGTTACGAATATAGTATTCCGGCATCAGACGGCCGGACGTCGAACCCTTAGAACCGAACGTAAAGGTCTTGCCTTTAATACCCATCGGAAAGCTATCGCTGGCGTTTAGTCCGGTGCTCGAATGCGCAATGATGTAGGTCTCAAACGCCGGGTCTTCCGCGCCCTGGGCAATGGCCTTGGAGCCTTCGACAAGCGAACGGGCACGTACCCCGGACAAGCCACCGAACCATGCCAACTGCACTTGATTGTTACGAAAAGCGGTAACGGCAGCCGCATAGGACTTAACCGGGATATACTTGGTTTCAACGCCAAGTTCCTTGGCCAGATACGCGGCGACTTTGCCAAACCGCTCAATCAGCTTGCTTTCGTCTTGGTCAGGGATCGCGGTGAAGACGAACGTCTCGGCGACAGCAGCTTTCGGCGCCATCGACGCGATGCCAATAAAAATCGCTAATGCACTGATAAATATAGTTATTTTTTTCATGAAAAAGTTAACCTCATCCTGATTTAGTGGTTTAAATCGACGTGATCTGCGTATCGGTGCCCGAACTTCGCACCACCGACACGATGATTCTAATGAATTCTCAAATTATATGGGGAACCGGGGATGGCGTTTCAGCATTTAAAATGAGATTGTGCGGAAATGCAAAGTATACAGAGATATCCGGGCATCCCGCCACAGAAGGTCAAACACTGATGAGTGCGCCCATCAAGGAAACTGAAATCTGGGACGCTGCGGAATATGACATGATCATCGATGTCCGCGCCCCCGTCGAATTCGCGGACGATCACATTCCGGGCGCCATCAACCTGCCGGTGCTGTCGAACGAAGAGCGTGTCATCATCGGCACATTATATAAGCATGAGTCCCCCTTTATCGCCCGCAAGAAGGGTGCTGCTTTGGTGGCACGTAACATCGCCACGCATATCGACACCGTGCTGCACGACAAGCCGACCGACTTCACGCCGCTGATCCATTGTTGGCGCGGCGGCCAGCGCTCGCATTCCTTCGCACAAATCTGCAGTGCCATCGGCTGGCGCAGTTACGTGCTTAAGGGGGGCTACAAATTTTATCGGCGCGCCGTATTGGCACAACTTCAGACACTGCCGCCAACTCTCAATCTGATCATCATCGCTGGCCGCACGGGATCACGGAAAACGGACATCTTGACGGCACTTGCAGCCAAAGGCGCGCAGGTTCTCGACCTCGAAGGGCTTGCCTCGCATCGCGGGTCATTGCTGGGACGGGTCGCGGATACGCCCCAGCCAAGCCAACGCATGTTCGAAACCGCAGTAAATGCGGAATTAGAACGCTTTGATCAGACCAAGCCGGTGTTTGTTGAATCCGAAAGCTCGCGCATCGGCAATGTTCAGCTGCCGGCAGAGCTCTGGAAACAAATGACCAAAGCGCCGCAAATTCCCATTTCAGCCCCACGCGAAGCGCGCGCGCAATACCTGTTGAAAGGGTATGCACACCTGACCGAAGACATCACAGATTTAGACAAATTGATTGCCGGCATGACGCGGCGCCACGGCCATGAACGAACGAGTCACTGGCGTTCCCTGATCGATGCAAACGCCTGGGGCGAGCTAGCATATGAACTTTTGGAAGCGCACTACGATCCGGCGTACGACACCACCTTGCAACGGCATCAACGCCCCGTGCTTGGCGAAGTTACGCAAACAGATTGCAGCGACGAAGCTTTGGCGAAAACCGTGGACGCAATTTTGAATATTCAAAACGCAAGCCCACTGTCCCACGTCGGTTGACGCACAAATAACAATCAATAGGTTAAATTAGAATCACTTTGTTAACCTAGTTGAGATAACAGAGTTTAGAGACATCCAAATATTCCGTATTCGGGACGCACACGAAGATGGCAGAATCACCCGCGAGCACACGGCCCAAAAACCCCGACGGCACGGTCAATTGGATTGTCGTGTTTGACGATCCCAATCGCGGCATCCTGCAGGCCATTGATAAGACAACCAGTATAAAACAGCTGGCCGGCTTGATCTCGCAGGTCGCACCATTGTTGTTTCAACGTAAAAACGATGCCGCCGTCCGTGAAGAATTCGCGGAAAAGATGAATGGTATTTTGGCTGGCGAAGACCAACTTGGTTTTGCCGACACCAAGAACATGATCCGACGCACCCTTGAAGCGGAAAGAACGCACCGGATCGAAGAAGCAAAAAAGTATCTTGCCAACAAACACGCGGGCCAAAGCCTAGATCGGCGAAAAGCGAATTGGTCGTTTTCGATCGCGGGCGCTTTTTTTGGGACGCCGCGACGAACGATATCCAGTATCGGGTTTATCCTCATTGCAATCATCGGTGTTGCGTTGACGCAAATCGATATCGACAAACTGATCACGGCAGCGCCTCCGAGCGAAGAAGAAACCGCCGAAACGGCCACCGCGCCTGAACCGGCCGCGCCTGAAAAACCTGTAGACACCGAGCCACCGGCACCCAAGCCCGTAGATGAGAAGTATCCGGTTTTCCTAATGAAGCCGATTACTTTCTTGATCGCGAATTCCCGATTATCGATTGTGCCTGTCATCGTTGCGCCAGCGTATGATGAAGATGAGGAGATTTGCCGATTGGCACCGCGCATCGCAGAGGCGTTAAACTTCGCGATGGGACCAATAGCGCAACGAGGGCAAGCTTTGAGTGCTACGGAATTGTCGCGCATCGCAGCCAAAATAAGAAGCGACATGGATCAGTACTTAGGGGACGACAAGCTTGAAAGCCTGTATCTCATCGATACGCGAAAATTTGAACAATCCGCGCTCCGCACCGCATATCGTGGTTGCGGTTTGTTCGAGCTGTCAATCAGCCCTGCCGATTTACGCGCAAAATAGGCACGAACTTCTAGTCGAGCAGTCGGATTTCGCCTTTGGCTGGCACGACAGTCACTCGCGCACCTGACGGAATTGCCGTGGTGATGTCGATATCAAACCGGTCAATCATAGCTAAATTCGCAAATGCGGCGCCCTGCGCCATGATCGGATTTGCAAAGTTCAGAATCAGCGCTTTCGGAGTGACACCGCGGGATACCATTTCCTGCAACATCCACGCCGATGCAACACCGCCCTTGGCCGCGTTCAAAATCAGAATTTTGCCATCATAGCTCTGGCCGTAAAGCTTATGCTGCGGACGCGAGAAAACACCTTTGATTCGGTCCAAGTCATAGCGTGCAGAAAAATTATCGGATGCCACCAACGCCTCGCCCGTGACCTCGTCACCGATGCCGGCATGTCCTTTGAAAACCTGTGTCATTGTGCTGCCTCCGAAATACGACCCTGCACGGCACTATCTACACACGCCTCCATTGTTGCCAACACTGGCTCATAACCGTAGCCGCCCAAGATATTGACCAATTTCGCAGAATTACTCATCAAGCGTTTCCAGCCATTCGCTTCGCCAATTTCACGGGCATACATTTGATAGAAGCAGACCCCCGACAACACCATGCCGCCTGCACCTTCTATGGTTTCGGTCAGCCCCATGCGGTCGCAAGCGTATTTGATTTCAGGTGATGTCGTCGCGATCAATGCAACGTCTTTGTGGATATGGCGATCTTGCATCAATCCGGCTAGGGTCTGCATTTCCATTAACGACAACTGTGGTCCGGCAAACACAACGACGTCGAGTTTATCGTCGCTCGGCATATATGATTGAATCAGCGCATCGACTTCAAGTTTGCCGATTTTTTCGGCTTTCGGCACAACCGCGTCGAAGACAGCAGCCAACGTCGGCGCTTCTGGAGTAATGCCGATCATGTGAAAAAGCGGCGTTGAGCCAAAGCTCGCCAACGCAGCACCGAATTGCTTCAATTCGTCAGACGTCGGCGCATCGTCAAACCCAGTGATCACAGGCACTTCCCAATACGAGGCCATCTTACGCCCCACATAAGCACCCAATGCACCCCAGTCGCTGAGGTCCTTGGGACGGAAATCAACCTCGAATACACAACTGCCGCGCCGGACGGCATCCAAGTGAAAACCATAACGGGGTGCACGGCCGGTTAATGCCGCAGCCAATGCAGACGGGCCGCCTTCGAAATTTGTGCGCGCACCCTGCACGCTGTTGGCATAAATGCTCGATCCCGTATCGCCGAACGCGACATGCTCGCCCAATACCGGCGGGCAGATCGTTTGATAGTTGATACAAGTATCGGTCATCATGAAGCCAAGCGCACGGAATGCGGCGGTGGCGCGACGCTCTAAATCCGCCATCCCCTCGGTCTGACCGAGACGTTGATACGCAGCAAGATCGACGCCACGAGGATCAGTGACGGCGGGAACGACGACGGTGCGCTCAGCTTTTGGCAACGCTGCCAATCCCTCAAGGAATTCGACACCGGAACTGCCCAGGGATTCCGGATCGGCCATCAAATGAACTTGCGCAACTTCAACCGTATCGGGCGCATCAAAGAAGGTACCAACGCGAACGACCTGTTCCATGCCGTATTTTTTTGCCGCGCCGTGTTCGCCAGCCAGCATTTCCTGTTCGTAATCATTGAGTCTCATCGTCGCCCCCCATCCAGCCAATAACGAATAAAATCATATATTCCTCTATAGGACTAGATTTATTTTGACAAGGCAGCCCAACTCCCTTCAGAGTCACATCATATCGGACGTTGGGGATGTCATGCAGTCTGTTCGCGAAGCCGACGACACAGAAATCGCAGCCGCCTTTCGGAGGAACGCCCGCCTGCGCGGGCCGAAATACTTGTCCTTGTATCAAGCCATCGCCGAAGCCGTTGAAAGCGGTGAATTTGCGCCAGG
>DGNZ01000086.1 GCA_002389175.1 Rhodospirillaceae bacterium UBA4479
GCTCACCGCGTTTTTACCCGTGCCTGCAACGTCTTTGAATTTGACCGTATCGACATCAAGGAAGCGTCGGGCAAGCTCATCCATGCCGTGCCCATGTAAGCCACCCTCTAGCACATATGAAATCAACATTGTGTCATCAATGGGGGCAACTTCGATGCCATACCTGGACAAAACTTGTATATCATATTTGATGTTTTGGCCGACTTTAAGGATCGATGGATCTTCAAGAATTGGCTTTAATGCATCGAGTACATCTTGCATCGGAGCTTGTTCAGGCACATCGCTGTCTGTGTTGCCGCTTCCATCGCCTAAATCAAATGCGCCCTGCGCGCCGGGGCCAACATGCGCTAATGGAATATAGCATGCCTTACCAGCTTCAATGGCTAAAGAGATACCAACCAAGCCAGCTTGCATGCTCGATAACGCATCAGTCTCAGTGTCGACAGCAATGGTGCCAGCTTTTTTTGCGGCCTCGATCCACGGCATCAAGTCCTTAAGATTTTGTATTAGTGTATATTCTGTTTTTTGTGCTTTCGTTTGTTCAGGCTCGGCGTCATCGTCACCAGCACTTATCCCAAACTTTGCTGAAATAGATGCAACCAGGGTTTTGAATTCTTGCTCGCGCAGAAACCTCAAAAGCATTTCTGGGTCAGGCTGGCGCTTGCGAAAATCATCTAATGGCACGCCTATCTGGACATCGGTCTTCAATGTTACCAATTCACGTGAGATACGGGCCATATCGGCCTGTTCAAGTAGCTTTTCGCGGCGTTTCGGTTGCTTTATTTCGCTAGCGCGGGCCAGCAATGTTTCAAGATCACCATATTCATTGATCAGTTGAGCGGCAGTTTTTATGCCGATGCCCTGGATGCCAGGAACGTTATCAACGCTGTCGCCTGCTAATGCCTGGACTTCGATAACTTTCTCAGGCCCGACGCCGAATTTTTCATGGACCTCAGCTGCGCCAATAGTCTTGTCCTTCATGCCGTCCCAAAGTGAAACACGGTCGTTGACCAACTGCATCAAATCTTTATCGGATGATACGATGGTCACATCCATGCCACGTTCAGCGGCTTGCGTTGCATATGTAGCAATGAGGTCGTCCGCCTCGTAATTTTCCATTTGAATGGCCGGCACGTTCATGGCCTCAGTGGCTTCACGAACAAGGGCGAACTGTGGAATGAGATCATCAGGTGGTGGCGGCCGCTGTGCTTTATATTCTGGGTAAATATCATTCCGGAAGGTCTTGCGTGCCTTATCAAAAATCACCGCGACATAATCGGCTTCGGTGTCTTCAATCAACTTCAACATCATCCGAGTATAGATATATACAGCGTTTGTCGGCGTGCCGTCTGACCGGCTCATCTGGCCCTGTCTGCTCGCGATACCCGCAAAATAGGCTCGGAAAATAAATCCCGAGCCATCAATAAGAAATACGTGTTCTCTGTCTTCGCCTACAACGTCAGCACACACGGGCTTAATGTCCAGCGGCGATGGTTGCGCCTTCTTTCAATTGGAAGCGCTGCGAGCAGTATGGGCATACGACGTCGTGAGTTTGATCATCAAGATGAAGAAAAACATTCGGATGACCAAGAGGCCCGCCGCCCCCGTCACACGCTATCGTCATCGTTTCAACTTCGATGGTCTCGTCGTCCATGCCGTCCTCCCTCATTAAGTTCGCACGATCATATAGACCCAGCTTTGATCATGCCACTTTAATACGCGCTCAACGTCAGGTTATTTAACCGTCAATAAATTGACCAAGTCTGACAGCAGAACCACCAGGCCCCAAACGGCGAGATGGCATGATCAGGACGCAGTTATCATATGGTGTGCGAATTTCCTTATCATCATCATACGCGATGATCGTTCCCTCTTTATCAATCACCTCAAAGCCCTGATATTCTTCGACAAAGCGGAAATTATCAGTGATGATGGTGACAGGACCTGAGACTTCGATGAAACGTTGTGGTGGTGGCGTTGGTCCTAGGTGATCGGCGACATCTTCGGCAGACAAAGTCTCTGTGTGCGCTAAAAACCTAAGCATCGTCTCAATAGCGAGTGGGCCACAGGCTTTTTCCCAGTGTTGGCCACACTCTACGAGTAATGAATTTTTTGGACTGTTTGGATTAATAAAATCACCATAGTCACGCATCCGCTTGCCAGAGGCGTGCCCGTGATCAGAAACAACGATCTCAGGGACTTGAGTGCCACGTGCGAGTTCCCGGCCTTTTGGTAGAGGGCCAGAAAGCATCAATGGATCCGTCTTTTTCTGCATTGAATGAATATCAAGAAGGAGATCAGCATCAGCAACAAACGGGCGGAATTCGCGGGCGCGAATTAATTCCTGCGTCTGTCTTGGTCCGTCGAGGGTTTCTTCAGCCCATACGCGGTTGAAGTCTTCATCGACATACCGTGAAACAGTCGGGTCTTCGGGGTCAAATCCCAGATAAGCTTCATAGTTACAGAATGCGAGGGTCAGCTTTCCAACGCGGGGGCGAAGATTATTTTGGTAGAAGTAATCCAGAGCGATAGGGCCACAAATTTCGTTGCCGTGCACGGCTGCCGTAACCATCACATGTGGTCCTGGAGTGCCTGAATCTAGCGTAGTGACATAATCGACACCCGTATTTCCTGCCTTGTATGCAGTGATATCAGGAGCGGTGAGTTCGATTGGAAATTCATTTTTTACACGGGGTGTCAAAGGGCTCTCCTCTTATTAATCACGTGTCAAAATGTGATGCTGACATGGTGGAAGTCAAGACCCCGTCATTTCGCTTTATGAGTTTGGTCGCCAATTAGCCGCACTCCGCTTTAAATATGCCAGAAATGCTCGGCCTAGCCAGTTGGGGGCTGTTTCCGACGGGAACATTGCAAAAATGTTATGCTCAAACTTAGGTTCGAATGGTCTAACAATAATTTGCCCGGGGAAGTTAGAGATGACGGGGAATGGATTGATTATGGTGACACCGAGACCGGCGGCAACGCATTCACATGCGGCATGATTTGTTGTGGTTTCAATGACAATGTCACGGGATACGCCGGCTCGCTGGAATAATTGATCGACACCACTTCTGGCCTTTAAATTGCTCGCCAGAGCGATAAATGGTTCGCCGTCCAAATCTTGCGCTTTAACGATGGGACGCGATGCGAGGGGGTGATTTGCTGGCATTACACATACAGATCGCGTTGTCTTAATGATCTCCATTCTGACACCGGGATGTGTGACCCGGTTCGTCGTAATCGCGATGTCACCTTCTGATGACGTTATTTTATTTAATGCTTCCTGGCTTGATAGCACGCGGAATTCAATCAGTACGGATGGGTGTGCGCGTTTGAATTCGACAATCATCGGTGTCACAAAATGACTGCAAAAACTAGGCGGAGATAGAATACGCAATCGTCCTCCGCGCAATGCATCGGCCTCAGCTGCAAAGTGGCGAACACGCTCCAGCCCTTCGAAGACAGTTTCAAGTTCATCATTAAGTGCAAATGCCTCGGCGGTGGGGACAAGTCGCCCATTTTGTCTGAGAAAGAGGATCATGCCCATGCGCTGCTCTATGTTGGCGAGTATGCGACTGACTGAAGGTTGTGATATCCCAAGTCGTTCGGCGGCAGCCGTAGCGGAGCTGCTGAAAACCGTGGCACGGAAAACTTCTAGTTCTCGTAATGACGGTATTTCAACCATGGGGGATTCTTTCTATATTTGAAAAACAAATATTATTATAGCTAAAATGTATGGCAATGACTATTTGTCATCTTGGATAACCGTGCCATGATCTGGCCTTAAGTCAGGAAAAACCTGATTGCGACCGATGAGGGATAAAGCTTCAGGCTTCCCTCAGATAACATTTTAATTCAGGGAGCCTTAGATATGTATCTCAGGAAATCACTTAAACTAGGTGTTGCAGCAGCTGTTTTAGCCGCCGTAATGCCGCTTTCAGCTGCAAACGCTGATGGCAAAATCACGATTGGTCTTGGCAGTGAGCCGACATCAATCGACCCGCACTTCCACAACCTCGGCCCAAACAATCAGATTGCGCAGCATATTTTCTCTCGCCTGGTTGAGCAGGATGAAAAGCAGCGTCTTTCACCAGGCCTTGCTGAGAGCTGGAAAGCG
>DGNZ01000141.1 GCA_002389175.1 Rhodospirillaceae bacterium UBA4479
TTAACCATTGCCAACTACGACAATATTTGGGTGGACCTCGCCGTTTTCCCTGGTGATTCGCATCAGGTGCGCACGGGTATGTCTGTAACTATTCGAATGGATGATCGTGTCGCAGAAAGTGCCATTCGATATATCAATCCTAGTCAGGGTGAATCACCAACTGTTATTGCGCGGGTGCCACTTCAAAACGTTGATTCTATTTGGACGCCGGGTTTGTTGGTGGAAGGATTGGTTCACGTTGAATCTGAAAATGTAGCCATTGCTGTAAAGAATGACGCATTGCACCTCTTTGAAGATAACCAAGTCGTATTCGTCCTCGAAGACGAAACCTATGAGCCGCGGATTGTCACTGTAGGGAGTTCAGATCCATTTCTAACAGAAATTCTCTCCGGCCTAAAGCCGGGTGAGCGCTACGTGGTCGCCAACAGTTACTTGATCAAGGCAGATCTTGAAAAAGAAGGCGTTGAACACGGCCACTAGGAGAAGATGCAATGCTAGAAACAATTATAAAGCAAATGATAAACAGTCGTTGGATCGTCATGATGGGGGCACTCTCCATTTGTGCGTTTGGTGTGTGGAATTTTCAAAACCTTTCCATTGACGCGGTGCCGGACATCACCAACGTGCAGGTACAAATCAATACAGAAGCGCCAGGATATTCTCCGTTGGAGTCGGAACAACGCATTACGTTTCCCATTGAAACAACACTAGCCGGGCTTCCGCAACTTTCTTATACCCGCTCACTATCCGCATACGGCTTATCCCAGGTTACGGTCGTTTTTGAGGAAGGTACGGATATTTATTTTGCACGGAATCTCGTGAACTCACGTCTCAGTGCTATCAAGAATCAATTGCCCGCTAACCTTGAACCCGAAATGGGTCCTATTTCCTCAGGTCTTGGCGAAATATTCATGTACACAGTTAGCGCCGAAGCAGGTGCGCTGCAGTCAAACGGAGAACCTTATGACCTGTTCGCACTGCGAGAGATACAAGATTGGATTATCAAACGGCAATTGATTTTAGTAGACGGCGTTACCGAAGTTAATACCAGCGGAGGATTTGAGAAGCAATATCACGTAAAACCAGATCCGGCCAAGATGCTGCTTTGGGGAATAACATTGCCGGAATTGTTATCCGCATTGAGGGATAACAATATCAATCAGGGTGCCGGGTATATCGAGCGCAATGGACAGCAACTCATGGTCCGGTCCCCGGGACAACTTAAAACTATTGCGGACATCGAGCAGGTAAGCATTTTGTCCAGAAATAGCATTCCGGTTCGAGTTAAAGACGTGGCCGAAGTTTCTATCGGTAAGGAACTCAGAACAGGAGCTGGCACGCATTCTGGTCAAGAAGCAGTAATAGGCACGGCATTTATGTTGCTGGGCGAAAACTCACGAACTGTAGCGCGAGAAGTCGCGGCGAAACTCGAAGAAATCAATACAACACTGCCCGATGGCGTTGTGGCAGAACCGCTCTATGACAGGACAGTATTGGTAGACAACGCCATTGCAACAGTTGAAGAAAATCTCGTGGTTGGTGCGCTACTGGTTGTTGTCGTTCTATTTCTCTTGTTGGGTAATATCCGTGCGGCTCTTATCACAGCAACAGTCATCCCCATCAGCATGCTTGCTACGATTTCAGGCATGGTTGAAGTTGGTGTTTCAGCTAATCTGATGAGTCTGGGGGCGCTCGATTTTGGGATAATCGTGGATGGAGCGGTGATCATTGTAGAAAATTCTATCCGGAGGCTCGGCATGGCGACCCACGGCTCGAAAGTTCTGAGCCTAAAGGCGCGGTTGCAGGTCGTCTATGAAGCAACGAATGAAGTCATACGTCCTAGTCTTTTTGGTGTAGCCATCATAACGTTGGTCTACATTCCGATATTTTCCCTCACTGGGATTGAAGGCAAAATGTTTCACCCGATGGCGTTTACAGTCATCATCGCTTTGTTGTCTGCAATGGTTCTCTCATTAACTTTCGTACCAGCAGCCGTTGCACTGTTCATAACTGGCAAGGTCTCCGAAAAGAAAAATCCAATCATGAAAGGCGCAGAATGGCTTTATAAACCAGTGCTGCAAGCCTCGCTGCAATTTCGTTGGATGGTCGTCGTCTTCGCACTATCTACGATAGGTGGTGCGGGTTGGTTAGCTACCACTATGGGTTCAGAGTTTATCCCTCAACTTGATGAGGGTGATGTGACGGTTCAGGCACTGCGCCCACCCGGAACAAGTTTGCAACAATCCATAGAGATGCAGGACATCCTTGAGCGCCGCCTGTTAGATTTCCCAGAAGTACAGGATGTGTTTTCAAGGATTGGCACGCCAGAGATTGCATCCGATCCTATGCCGCCCAGCATTTCAGATACTTTTGTTATTCTCAAAGATAGAAGTGAATGGCCAGACCCGTTCAGGGAAAAACGCACCTTGTTGGAGGAGTGGGGAGAAACTCTCGAAGAGCTGCCTGGACAAATATACGAAGTCACCCAACCGATACAGATGCGCTTTAATGAATTAATCTCTGGGGTTCGATCTGATCTTGGCATCATGGTGTTCGGAGAAGATCTGGATCAACTTGGAATTACAGCGCAAGAGATTTTGGATATCGTTGAAGGGATTGAGGGAGCAGCAGATGCGAGAATTGAGCAGACCGCTGGACTTCCAATGTTAACCCTTACTCCCAAAAGAGATGTGCTGGCACGCTACGGCCTGAGTGTTAAAGATGCTCAACACGTGATAAGCACGGCCATAGGTGGCGAATCTGTCGGCCTGATCTACGAAGGAGATCGCAGGTTTCCGCTTGTTGTGCGGCTGCCCGAAGAGATGCGTCTGGATATGGATAGAATTGGCCGATTGCCTATTCCCGTGCCTACAACAGCGAATGAAACTGGCTATGTTCTTTTGTCTGAGGTTGTTAAAACCGAACTGCTTTCATCGCCTAATCGAATAAGCCGCGAGAATGGGCAACGCAGGGTAGTGGTCAGCGCCAATGTAAGAGGACGTGATTTAGGGTCATTTGTGGCCGAAGTGAGGGAGGCCATTACTAGCCAGGTAGACATTCCGCCCGGATATTTTGTTGAGTATGGTGGAACCTTTGAGCAACTTGAATCTGCAAGCCAGCGATTATCTTTGGTCGTACCTGCAACCCTAACATTGATCTTTGGACTATTAATCATAGTCCTTGGCTCATTTCGTGACTCGCTCATCATCTTTACCGGTGTACCTCTTGCTCTGACTGGTGGAGTCCTCGCGCTTTACATTCGCGAGATGCCTTTGTCGATTACAGCGGGGGTTGGTTTTATAGCATTATCTGGAATTGCCGTGCTCAATGGACTAGTCATGCTGTCGTTTATCAAAGCCATGTGGCAGGAAACAGGTGAGTTGATACCTTCCATCATTGACGGTGCGATGACTCGATTGCGCCCGGTTTTAATGACAGCCTTGGTTGCCAGTCTTGGGTTTATCCCCATGGCGCTAAATACTGGAATAGGAGCCGAAGTTCAACGACCTCTTGCGACTGTAGTCATCGGAGGCATCATATCATCTACATTGCTTACGCTGGTTTTGCTTCCAGCACTGTTCTTGATAGTAAACAAAAACCGTCGCTTGGTAACTGAGTAGGGAACTCCGATGCACGATCACACGCACAACAGTGAACTTAGCAGTCAACGGATTGGATGGGCATTTGCACTAAATGTTGGATTCACGATCATAGAATTTGTTGGCGGCATGCTTACCAACAGCACTGCCATTATGGCAGACGCTGTCCATGATCTGGGTGATAGCCTTTCCATTGGAACGTCTTGGGTGCTGAGTAAACTATCAGATAAGAAAGCTGACAGTTCTTTCACTTATGGCTATAAGCGTCTCTCTCTGCTTGGTGCCTTGATCAACGGCATTGTGCTGATTGCGGGATCAATATGGGTTTTAGCGCAGGCTATTCCTCGGCTTTTTGATCCAGTGATGCCAGAAGCAGAAGGCATGCTGGCGCTCGCCGTTTTGGGCGTTACCGTCAATGGTTTTGCCGCGTACAAACTCAGCGCAGGTACAACCCTCAATGAAAGAGTCCTCAACTGGCATTTGCTGGAAGACGTATTGGGGTGGGCTGCG
>DGNZ01000369.1 GCA_002389175.1 Rhodospirillaceae bacterium UBA4479
GATCCTGCACCGACCACGATGGTTATGAGCCTTGGCGCAAGTTCGGTAGATATAAATATGCGTTTCTGGGTCAACAATGCAGATTATTGGGCCGTTTTGTTCGATACGAACAAGGCTGCAAAAATCGCGATCGAAGCCGCTGGTTGTTCGATCCCATACCCGCAGCAAGACGTGCACATGCATACTGTCGACAAGTAACATCGTCGTTTGCAGTGTTAAGTTTGGTATCGGCGTCCCCATCTGGGGGCGCCGATAACTTTTTGTTAACCAGGGTTCCATACACTTTTTCGTAATATGGCCCGATCTATTCCCAAACCTTCGCCGAAAACGGCGGCCGACGAACCATCAGTGTTCCAGATGACGGCAGCGAACCGCGCCGATTACATCGTTGCGCGCCTGGAACAATTCATCCGCGATGGCAGCAAGGACGAGAAGGGCATGTCCTTTGATCAGTGGAAGAACATGGCGCGTTCTGAAATCTCGGTTGCCATTGCCGAGGCCGAAGTTTCCCAAAAACATGATGAACTGGCATCCAAACGTGTGTTGTTCGTATCCGCGACTGCGATGATCACTATTGGGTTCTGGGGCACCGTCACGAGTATGGGCAAGCTCGATTACATGATCGGCGCGTTGGTGTGTGGCACCGCAGGGGTGGTCATGCTGCTCGCCATTGGGAACTGGCGTTTACAGTCCTGGTCTGAAATGAAGGAAGCTCGAAAACGTCGCGAGATTTTGGGCCGTGTTGAAAGCCTGACCAAACGCATCCGAAAGCTTGAAAAAGAACTTGAGAGCGAAGTCGAAGACTTGGAAACGATCAAGAAAAAGGCGGCCAAACGCCGCCTGATCCTTACCGGTGGTAGAATCGAAACTTAGGCTGCGATTGCTTTGTCTAATGCGGCGACCAAACGCTCCACTTCTTCGATCGTATTATAATGCGCCATCGAACATCTGATCACACCATCATTAGGGTTTTCGACTCCTACGGCTTCAACCAATCTCTTGGCATAAAAATCACCGTGGCGAATGCCGATCTTATCTTCGGCAACAGCCAGACAGATTGCTTCTGATGATTTCCCTTCGATAACGATAGAGAACGTTGGTGCCCGATCCGCAGCGGCTGAACTGGTGCTACCGATAATACGTACATCGTCCCGTCCATTTGCCCAGTCGACGAATATCTTGGCCAACGCTTCTTCATGCGTTGTGAACAACTCATAGACTGCACGCACACGCGCTGTGAAATCATTCGGTGGTTCAGGCAAGTGTTTGGATGCGACGGCTTCGAAGTAATCTGCGATGCCAACCAGCGACGCGATGATCTCGTGCTGTGGCCCAGCAGGGTTCATTTTGTATGACGTGGCGTCTTCGGGGATGAAATAGTGATGTTGGCTTTTGGCGGCCAGCAGATGTTCTTTTTTGCCATACATGAGACCTATGTGCGGACCAAAGGTTTTATAAAGGCTGAATGTATAAAAATCGACATCCCATGCCTTCACATCGACAAATCGGTGGGGCGCCAATGCAACACCATCCACGCACACCATGGCACCCGCGGCATGGGCTTTTTTGGTGATTTCTTCGACGTTATTGATCGAACCAGTGATGTTAGAGACATGCGGGACTGCAACTATGCGGGTTTTGTCTGTCAGCAAGCGATCCAGCAGGTTGAGGTCCAGCTCGGCCGTTTCAGGATTGATGGGCCATTCAATGATTTTAATGCCGGTCTCGGCTAACCTGCGCCAGGGGCCAGAGTTTGCCTCGTGATTGAGGTTGGTTACGATGATCTCATCGCCTTCGGCCCAAAGTGGGCGCAGGGAACGTGACAACACATCGATGTTAGCAGATGTAGATGGACCGATAATGACCTCGTCAGTCGCCGCACCAATCAACTCGGCCATGCGTTGATGTCCCTCGTCCATGCGCTGTTGCGCCAACGTAGACGACGGGAAGGGGGCGCCGGGCTGGACCTGGCATTCGGTCATGTATTCGGTCATGCGCGTAATGACACTTTTTGGGACGAAGCTGCCGCCCGCGTTTTCAAAGAATACCCAATCCCAACAGTTCGTCGGGAATTGATCCCGACAAAATTCGACGTCCAGCTTGATCTCTTGTTTTTGGCGTCCGAACACGCGTGCCTCCCAAAGGTCAGATTTATCGAAAGGCGATTATGCCGCTCTACGCGCGGGACGCAATGGGGGTTAGGTCACATAAAAAGTAGTGGATATGATTGAAAACCGAGACGTCTATATTTTTTGCCGATAAAAAATTGCTATAGTTTCAGAATGATAAACATTCAAAAATCAGATGGAAATTTTGGCGCTGTCGTCTCGGGGCTAAGTACGGACCGACCATTATCAGATGATGATATGGCGGTTGTGAAGGCAGCGTTGGCAGAACACACGGCAATCATCATCAACGATTTGGATGAGGATCCGGCATGGCTGCTGGGACTTGGCCAATCATTTGGGCCGCTGCAGCCGCACATTCTGGATCAATTTCACCACCCCATTTCTTCCGAAATGTCGATCATCACGGCGAATATGGATAGCGGTGAAAGCCGTGCCACAAAAAAGCCAGCGGGTGCGTTTTGGCATTCCGATCTGTCCTATACCGCGACGCCGTCTGATGCGATTTTCTTGTATGCCACGCACGTCCCGACCGATGGGGGCGATACCATGGTGGCCAATACCGCCCTGGCATATGGTGCGTTGTCTGAAGACATGAAGGCGCGGATTGAGAACCTTATAGGTATTCACCGTTATGGATGGAATGGTGGGGGCGCGATCACGCAATTGAGCGAAGAACAGCGCCGCAAAACCCCCGATGTCGAACATCCCGTTGTTAGGACACATCCGATCACAGGACA
>DGNZ01000374.1 GCA_002389175.1 Rhodospirillaceae bacterium UBA4479
GCTATTATTCTAAAAAAGCATCCGGAACTGGAGCTCAAAATTGTCGGGCGAAAAATAGATAAAAATTATACACAAAGCATTGAGCAGCTTGTGCAAGAATATGGGCTGTCGGAACAAGTGAAACTGTTAGGCCACGTGCTGCACGATGATGTGATGGAGCTCTATCGTAAGTGCCGGATTTTTATTTTTCCGTCTTTAATTGAAACGTTCGGCAATCCTCTTGTTGAGGCAATGGTCGCGGGGGCACCCATTGCGTGTTCAAATACATCGGCGATGCCCGAAATCGTTAGGGAGGCTGGCTTCATGTTCGATCCGCTTTCGCCTGACGCCATAAGCGACGCCGTATCAAAACTTCATATGTCGGATGATCTGCGCGTTGAACTCAGTCGAAAGGCGATTGAGCGAGCGAAAAACTTTACTTGGGAAAAATGCGCAGATTCGACGGCTAAAGTACTTATGAGCGCTGCAAGCGATATAGACAGACGCCCAGGAAAATTCTAATGCCACCGAAGACACTCATCGTGACTATTCCACCAATGCGTGGTGGCGTTCCGACCAAAACTAGAATATTGGCATTATATCTGCGCTCTCTCGGGCATGATGTCACAATCGCGCATTATGCCTCGCTGGGATTTAACCCAGAAGATACAGCGCCGAGTTGGAAATTACCGTTTGGGTATAGGCCGAAAGTGTCGCATACAACTTGTTTCGGAAATTTTCCGTGTTTAAGTGTCGGTTGCTATCTGCCGGAATTCGAATTTTCTAATTATCGTGTCTCGCCATTATGGGAAGAGACTGTTTCTGGGTTCGACTATCATATCGCAGTTGGTGGGACGGTTATGGTTTCTTATCCTTTGGATGAACTCAAAATCCCCCATTTGGTTTGGTGTGCAAGCACCCTGAATGATGATCGTGCAGAGCGGCGGCACGCGATGCCGGCCCTTCGGCGTTGGGTGGACAACCTAGTCATTGACCCTATCCAACGGAATATGGAGCAACGTGTACTGACCGGTGATGCAAAATTTATGGCGGTCAGTCGCTATGCCTTGGATACACTTGTCAAAGTTGGCGGAAAGAGATCACAGTTTGATGTTATGCCGGTGCCTGTAGATACCGACGTGTTTTCACCAGGCACGCCTATCAAAGGGCGTATTGGTATGGCCGGACGGCACACCGATCCACGGAAAAACGTGAATTTACTCATTGAGGCTATCGGTATACTTCGGCGGAAAAACATCGACGTTGAATTGCATTTAACCGGCGAAGCTGTTTCGCCAACGGTCGATTACATTATGCACAAAGGATTATCCGATTGTGTTCGATTCACTGGATGGATTGACGATGAAGATCTACCAGATTATTTCCGCGCGCTGGATGTGTTTGTCTTTTCCTCGATAAAAGAAGGGCTGGGGATTTCAGGCGTTCAAGCGATCGCCAGCGGCGTGCCGGTTGTTTCGACTAGGTGCGGCGGGGCTGAGGATTATGTAATCGATGATCTGACCGGCTATTTAACGGATATGGACCCTGAGCAAATGGCAGACGCGATCGCGCGTATTCTAAACAACCCTAGTGAGCGGCAACGTTTAGGGGGCAATGCACGGGCATTAGCGTCAGAAAATTATGCACCGGCGAAGTTCCATAAAAACCTCCGCGAAAACTGGGCTGCGTTGTGGGGAGAGAACCCATAAGCTTAAAGCTGTTATATGTCGTCTCACATCCAATTCAATATCAAGCACCCTTGTTACGTCAGATCAGCAATTGTGATGATATTGAGCTGAGAGTCATGTTTGAGCGTTTGCCGTCAGACGATGGTTTCTTTGATCCCGGCTTTAATAAAAAAATTTCGTGGGATGTGCCGCTGACAACCGGCTACGATCACATGGCTCTGGATACAATCGATATCGCGCGCGAAGTGGCAAAAGTAGACGTTGTATGGCTGCATGGATGGCAAACGCTAAAAATCCGCAGCGTATTGAGGCATGCGAACCTTGCTGGTGTTCCCGTGCTTATGCGGAGCGAAAATTGTGAACTTGCGATGCCTGACGGACACGGCCTAAGAGGCTGGATGAAGCGAGCGTATATTCGACGAATTTTTGATTCGTGTGATGCATTCCTTGCTATTGGCTCAGCTAATCGACGCTATTACCTCAACCATGGCGTTGATCTTCATGCGATCTTCTCAATGCCCTATGCGATTGATAATGAGGCGTTCTCTGTAACGTCTGATCACACATGCTCTCTTTCTTCAAGGTTGATCCAGCAACTCTCTGAAATATCAAAGTTTGACACGCAGCGACCAGTTGTCCTTGTGGCACATAAGCTCATCGCGCGTAAACGCACGGATTTGATTATCGATGCCTTAGAGCAGAACTGGAACCCTGAAACGCGGCCGAATCTAATTGTCGTTGGCGACGGGCATTTGCGTGCAGAGCTGGAACGTCAGGCGCCTTGGGCGATTTTTACAGGTTTTATAAATCAAAGCGAATTACCCGCATATTATAAGCTTGCTGATGTATTTGTGCTGCCTTCGGAGCGGGAACCTTGGGGGTTAGCGGTCAATGAGGCGATGGCAGCGACCACTTCGGTCATTGTCAGCGATCAAGTAGGATGCGCAGAAGACTTGGTTGATAAAAGTGTCGGAATGTCTTTTCAGAGCGGAAACGCCACAAGCCTCGCAACGAGTTTATGTTTATGCTTGGAAAACCGAGCGGCTATGGGGCTCGCCGCTGCTGCCAAAATTGAGAAATGGAGCTTCAGAGAAGATATCGAAGGCTTACGCCAAGCATTGGCATCTTTCAGATGACGACAAAGCCAAAAATCATTTTGGCGGGCCAAAGCTTCGCAGAGTCCCGCACAACGCAGCGGATCAACGCATTGAAGAATATTGGATGTGATGTTTCTGTCATTCCGACAACTCTAGATGATGGTGGCTATGAGGCGCGTCCGAGCATGTTAACGCGGGTGCGCCATAGGCTCCGCTTGCCTGGCGACCCAGCGCGTGTGAATGCCTCAATCCTCAAAGCAAACTTGTCGGATTCAGATATTCTGTGGTTGGATAATGCCGATATGGTTCGTCCCTCCACATTAGCGCGGGCTCGGGAACTTTCAGCGAACCTACGTATTCTCTACTTTACTGAAGACGATATGATGAATGCGCGATTGCGCACGCGATGGACTGAGGATGTGTTTTCGTATTTGGATTTGTGGGTGACAACAAAATCCTACAATCAGGCACCTGATGAGTTGCCAGCATTCGGCGTGAAAAATATTCTCTTCGTCAATAATGTGGCTGCACCAGAGATCCATAGGCCAATACAGGTTCATGAACTGGATGCTCACGCATTTGGCGCGCCGATCACGTTCATCGGTAGTTTTGAGGCACCACGAGCGCGTTCTCTCATTAGACTCGCCGACTCAAACATTGCCGTTCGTATATGGGGAAACGGCTGGAAACATATGCAAGGAAAATATCCCAATTTACATATAGAAGGACGTGCGATTTACAATCTGGATTATGTGAAATCTATTTCATCGAGTGCTATAAACTTGTGCTTTTTGCGGCACCAAAACCGCGACTTACAGACGTGCCGCTCGGTCGAAATCCCAAGCTGTGGTGGTTTTATGGTCCACGAACGGAATTCTGAAATAACCTCGCTGTTTCGGGAAGATAAAGAGGCCGTTTATTTTTCTTCGGATGACGAACTCGTTGACTGCTGTCATAAATGGGCTGAGGCTTCAGAAAAGCGAATTGAGATTGCTAAAAGTGGAGTGCGTCGCGTACAAGAGTTAAACTTGAATCACGAAGCGCAAGCCGAACAAATACTCATCCGAATAATGAATTTGCCTTGAGGTCATAAGCCATGAAAGTTTTGATCAACGCACTTTCTGCGCACCAGGGAGGGATCGTCACATATACGAGAAACCTGATGGAGTCCTTCGATAAGCAAGGTATAGATGCGGTATTTGCACTACCAGAAAACTCGCCGCTGCCGGAACGCGCGCAGGACATGCGTTTTCCTGTTCAAAACATGCTGGGGATCACTCGCGCCATATGGGAGCAAACATTTTGGTCTCATGTCGTCAAGCGCCATAACCCGAGCGTCTTGTATTCTTCGGCTAATTTTAGCTTGATAAACTCTCCGATCCCGCAGGTGTTGCTCATACGAGAGGCGGGGCTATTCGATTCACTTTACTTAGAAAACGTAGCGCCGAGTTTTGGGGTGATGGCAGCGATGCAGCGTATTCTTAGGCGCCAACTTATTTTGTCATCTGCAAAAAGTGCACAGTGCATCGCAGTTCCAACACAGAGCTTTAAAGACCTTTTAACTTCGAACTACGATAGTTTGAAGGATAGAATTATAGTTAATCATTATGGTCTGCCCTTTATGAAATTCTCTGCCGCCGGGCACGTCCGTAAGTGGCGAAATGACGGCGTGCTTAGGTTACTGTTTGTTTCTGAGTACTATCCGCACAAGCAACCTGGGTTGCTGTGCGAGGCCGTTCGTATATTGAATGAAAGAGGTATTAAAACCCATGTCACGTTAACGGCGAACATTAAAAATATTGAAGCTGTCAGCGGCAGCTCGAAAGACGTAGATCTGTTAACGCGCGCGGAAGCCAGAGGCGAAGCGTCGTTAATTAGTCATATTCCTTATGATCAGCTTGTAGAGTATTACCATTCTCATGATGCGCTCGTGTCTGCTTCACTGTCAGAGACTTTTTGCCATCCGCTTATTGAAGCGATGTATTCGGGGTTAATCGTTGTTTCTTCTGACTTGCCTGTGGCAAAAGAAGTTTGTGGTGAAAATGCAGAATTTTTTGATGGTCTGAGGACGCGTTCACTCGTGGAGTCAATTTTGAAGCTCGATAACGACCCTGAGTATCGAGAGCAGTTGCGAGAGAACGGAGTTGCCTTTAGCTGCGATAATTATGATTGGGATGAACACGTAAATCGCTTGCTAGACATTTTCGAAAATACGATTGCGGCAGGCCGTCACAGGGCGGCATGAAATCAACCAATGTCCAATCCTTCTAGCATCATATTTGTTAGCGATATTCACCCCGAGATAAATCATGTGTCGGCGCAACGAGTTTGGAATTTTGCGCGTCAATTGGCTTTGGCGGGTAAAAAAGTGACGATACTTACGCAAGCAAAAACCGACCAAAGTCCTCCCACGCAACTCCATCGATTTACCGAGATCGCGGCGTCCCACGATTGGCATTTGCCACTTATTATCACAGCGCATGTCCCACAAAAAACATTTCTAAGCAATGCGAGGGAGGGTGGGCTAATTTGGGGTGTTCGCCAAGCGGCTTTAGCTGCGGCACAATTTAGACCAGGCGGTCATTTCCAAGATTGGTTTAATGCGGCGTCCTCGCTATTTCAAGCTGTCTCTGAGCATATCCGGCCTGATGCTGTCATTGGTGCTTTTGGCAACTTGGGGAACTGGGCCATCGCACAGGCGCTTTCTGCTCAATGCAAATGTCCTTGGGTTGGCGACTTAAAAGATAACTGGCGGGTGTTCTCTTTGCCTGGATTTCGCCACTACAACGCATATCGATTTCGGAATATGGCGCATATGACAACGTACTCGCAGACCCATGCTGAGATTGCAGCACCTTTTTTTTCAATGGAAACTTCCGTCCTCTATAGCGGTTATCATGAAATCGAAAACTCAAGTTCGCTAACCGATGTTCCGCCCGGCTTCATGTTTAGTGGCAGCTTATATGGTGAGGACAAGCTTCGTATTATTTTAGATGGCATCGCGGTGTGGTCCGAGCGGCAGGAATATTCTAAGTCTCGTCGGGCTGTGACGTTAGTTTATGCGGGTAACGAAGGCGCGCAGTTGAATGCGGTGGCGGAAAATTTTGGGGATTTGTTTGGCGTTATGGATTTAGGCTACTTATCCCCAATTAACCTCATGCGAGCGCATCGGCAGGCGATTTGTAATTTTTATATCGTTAACCAGAATAGCTTATTTCAGCAGAAATTCTTTGACCTGGTCGCGGCTGACCGCCCCATTATCTCCGTCCCAAACGAGAGCGACGAGGCAATCGGGATCGCGGATGCGGTCGGTGCGACGTATTTTGGTTGTGACGACCCGTTTGATGTTGCACACAGTATTGAAATGGCGTTGTCGACGCAGGGCGACGGGATAAACCAAGAAGCAATTAAGGCATATTCCTGGACGCAGCAAGCTGCACACCTCAGTCACATTCTTGACCGTGTGACGGGTGCTTCAATATGAAGGTTCGTATCTCGGCGCACGGTCGGTTCCATGCCTTTTCCTTGGCAGAGGGCCTCAATAAACTTGGCGTCTTAGAAGCGTTACAAACAACGTATCCAGCAGCGTATGTGAAGCGGCAACTTCGCTCGAATATACCAGTACGAAGCGTTTGGCCACTTGAACTTCTTAAAAGAAGTGTTGCGTTCGTCGGCGGCGGGCAGGCCCTGGACCCGACCATCTCACGTTTATTTGCAAGGGCCCTGGCTCGTGATGTTCACCATTCGAATGCGGATATCCTCGTAGGTTGGAGTTCATCAACGCTAGAAGCGATCGAAATCGCGCATTCAAAAGGGATGCGTGTCATCATTGAGCGCGGCTCAACGCACATATCACATCAAACTGCTGTCATCGAAAACGAATACCGTACACTCGGTATCGATCGAAAAGTCACATCTGAAGAGATTATCGAGAGAGAGATTGCGGAGTACGAGGCTGCGGATGCAATCTGTGTCTTATCAAACGTCGCCGCAAAATCATTTATTGAACAAGGCATCTCTCGCGAAAAGCTGATCGTCAATCACTTGGGTGTGGATGTTAGACGGTTTGGTGAGATGCCGCGCCGTGCAGACAGGACAAGGAAGGTTCGCATCCTATTCACAGGCATCGTAGGCGTACGCAAAGGTGTGAACTGTCTTTTGCAGGTGATGAAAAAGCTCTCTGGCAACGTTGAATTGCAATTGGCTGGCAACCTGTCGCAGGAATTTAAGGAAATTTCATCTTCATTCAATTCTGAAAACGTGACGTTCTTGGGCCCCGTGCCACGCACAAAAATGACTCAATTATATAGAGATGCTGACATCTTCGTTCTGCCGTCAATCGAAGAAGGTTTCGGCATGGCAGTTACCGAAGCGATGGCCGCGGGTTTGCCTGTTGTTGTGTCTGATGCGGTAGGGGCAGCAGATATTTTGACGTCGATGAAAGACGGAATAATCTTTCCGGTAAACAATGTAGAAGCGCTGACTGACAGCCTGCAGTCATTAATTGATCAGCCGGCGCTGCGCCTCAGCATGGGGCACGCTGCATTTACAACTGCAACTAGCCTTGGGGACTGGGATGACTTTGCGTTGCGAATGAGAAATGCGTATCAAGGATTGCTCGCAAGCAACGCAGGTTGACGTTGCATGGCGTTGATTCGAGCTTGGAATTTTTGAAACCATAGCTCGGTAATCAGAGCTTTCCAAATGCTTGATGCCACGGCTGATTCGCCAGTGGCAAAGCGTGACATCGCATTCGTCAACCAACCCGTGCGCCAAAAACCACGTTGTTGGAATTCAACTGAAGCAAACGTATCGCTTGCCAATTCACCAAGTGATCCGCTCAGCCACTGCTGGATTGGCGGAAGAAAGCCCTGTTTGCGCCATCGAGTTAGTGTCGGCTCTGGAAGTGCGTTGCTCATGGCAGCCCGAAGAAGACGCTTAGTTTGTGCTTCACCCATCAGAACCTGCGGCGGCATCTGAAAAGCAAATTCAGCGACTCTGTGATCACAGAACGGCAATCTGACTTCACGGGAATGTGCCATTGAATTTCGGTCACCATAGCGTAGCAATGTAGACAAGAACCCATGTCCAGAATCCCTACGCAACATGGAATGAAGGTCAGTATTGGCGTCTGGGCCGATGCTCATTTTTACGTGTTTTTGCATCTCTGGTGATATAGCCAACGCCATTGAGGTTCCAATACCAAAAGCATCTGATACAAACTGTTTGAGGCGAATTGGCAGGTCAGATTTCCAGCGGTTCTGATCCATTGCCAATGCCCCTGGGTATCTTGCCTCAATCATGGCCGCCTGAGCTTTCCAGTCAGGGGTCAATGCGATGCTCCGCAAATATCCGGCGAAGTACGATTCATAACCACCAAGTATTTCGTCTGCACCTTGACCGTCGAGAAGCACTGTTATGCCTTGCTGCTTTGCCTCGCGAAACACGCACCACTGCGCATATTGACTTGTGCTGTCGACGGGTAGTTCGTTAAACCACACAAAATCATCTATTTCCTCGACCAGGTTGTCAGCGATGGGGAAGGTTTCATGTT
>DGNZ01000233.1 GCA_002389175.1 Rhodospirillaceae bacterium UBA4479
AAATCTTTTATTCAAACAGATGCGGCCATCAATCCGGGGAATTCAGGTGGTGCGTTGGTTTCTATGGACGGTAAGCTTGTTGGTGTGAATACAGCAATCTTTTCTAAAAGCGGTGGATCCCATGGGATTGGTTTTGCCATTCCATCAAATATGGTGCGGGCTGTCATTACGGGTATGAGGGAAAATGGCAGATTGATAAGGCCGTGGTTGGGGGCTTCGGGGCAGACCGTGACGGCGGATATTGCGGCATCATTGTCGATGCGCGTGCCCCAGGGGGTGATTGTCAGCCAAGTTCATGCCGACGGCTCAGCCGGCCGCGCGGGCCTGCGTGCGGGAGATGTGATCTTGGCGGTGAATGGCTATGAGATTTCCGGACCGGACGAACTTGGATACCGGATAGCGACTTTGCCTGTTGGCGACCGTGCGGTGCTCCGGGTTCGAAGGGGGGATAAGATCATTCCGCTAACGGTTGATCTGTTGCCTGCGCCCAGCACAGTTGATCCAGATTTAACGGAACTGGCGGGTAAGCATCCTTTGGTAGGTTCTGTTGTTGCAAACCTATCGCCCGCGATTGCCGAAGAGCATCAACTAGATCCCTTCAACTTAGGGGTCGTGGTATTACAGATCAGGCGCGGTTCCGTTGCGGATCGACTGGAATTTCGCCCCGGCGATATCGTGCAACAAGTGAATGGCGATGATGTTGCGAATGTTGAAAGCTTGCGCAATTTGGTCCAGCGCCAAGACATCTCGGAATGGCGTATTCGGGTGGGCCGAGGCGGCCGATCCTTTGATCTGGTCTTCCGGGGATAGATTGTGGGGCTGCTTGGCCTCTTATATCGGATACGGTAATCTGCCAATTAATCATACTGAACCATAACGTTGAGTATCAAAGAGGATAATCACATGAGCGGAACGGACATCACGATTAATTCCAATGACGGTAGCCAATTCTCTGGCTATTTGGCGTTGCCAGAGGGGGACGCGGAGTCGGCCCCCGGCGTTGTTGTCATTCAGGAAATCTTCGGGGTAAACGACGTGATGCGCGGCATCACAGATGATTGGGCCGCACAGGGCTATGTGGCACTTTGCCCGGATGTTTTCTGGCGCCAAGAACCTGGCATCCAATTGACGGATCAAACCGAAGAAGACTGGGCGCGGGCGTTCGAGTTGTTTAACGGCTTCGATTTGGACACGGGTATCGATGATATATCGGCAAGCATCGAAACGGTGCGCCGGATGACTGAATGCAACGGAAAAGTAGGAACAGTTGGTTTTTGCTTAGGAGGCCGGTTGGCATTTTTGACAGCTACACGCGCTGATCCAGATGCTGCTATTGGATATTACGGTGTGATGCTGCAAGAACACACCGACGAGAAGCTCAGGTCGCCCGTTATGTTGCATATCGCCACCGAAGACGGGTTTGTGCCAAAAGATGCCCAAGAAGCCATCCACGCGGCTTTGGACGGCAACAAGATGGCCACGCTGCATGATTACGTTGGCAACGATCATGCGTTCGCACGCAAAGGCGGCGAGCATTATGATGAAGCTGCCGAAAAACTTGCGCGCGAACGTTCAGCAGCGTTCTTTGCCCAGCATCTAAGCTAATAGGGCGGCGTCGGTGTCCACGTTATTTGAGGCCGATGCCCCCAGACCACTAGCAGACAGAATCCGCCCCGCGACTTTGGCTGAAGTCGTCGGACAAGATCATATTTTGGGTCCTGACGGACCGCTTCAACGGATGGTATCTAGTGGGAAACTCGCCTCTATCATTCTTTGGGGGCCGCCAGGGACAGGCAAAACAACGATTGCACGTCTGATTGCACGTGACACCTCGTTCGCCTTTACGCCATTGTCGGCTGTGTTTTCGGGTGTTGCTGATGTCCGAAAAGCTGTCGAAGAAGCCAAGCGCCGTCGGGATATGGGGCAGGGTACCCTGTTATTCGTCGACGAAATACATCGTTTTAATCGCGCCCAGCAGGATGGGTTTCTACCGTTTGTTGAGGACGGCACGATTGTGTTGGTTGGCGCGACAACAGAAAATCCGTCGTTTGAATTAAACGCTGCGCTGTTATCGCGGGCGCAGGTGATGGTGTTGCATCGGCTGGATGATGCGGCCCTGGAAGAGCTATTGGCCCGTGCTGAAGCGATGGAAAAGCGGGAACTGCCCGTTGATGACGATGCACGGTTGGCGCTTCGGGCTATGGCCGACGGGGACGGGCGATACCTTTTGAACCTTGCTGACAGCCTGTTCGGACTGCACGACGGCGAGAAATTATCGCCCGATAAGCTCGCCAATGTCGTTCAAAGCCGTCAGCCGCTGTACGACAAAGGCCAAGAAGCACACTACAACCTGATCTCGGCGCTGCATAAATCATTGCGGGGGTCGGACACAGAAGCCGCGTTATATTGGTTTGAGCGGATGATCGCGGGGGGAGAGGATCCACGCTACATCGCACGTCGTTTGGTCCGCTTTGCATCCGAAGACATCGGCATGGCTGATCCCAACGCACTGACGCAGTCCATCGCGGCGTGGGAAGCGTTTGAGCGGTTGGGCTCGCCCGAAGGTGAATTGGCCATTGTTCAATGCATTATCTATTTAGGAACTGCACCTAAATCCAATGCGGCTTATAAAGCTGAAAAGGCCGCAAAGCGCTTAGCCCGTGAAACAGGGTCGTTAATGCCGCCAAAGCATATTCTGAATGCACCGACCAAGTTAATGAAAGACATCGGCTATGGGCAGGGGTACAAGTATGACCACGATGCCACCGATGGATTTTCGGGGCAGGACTATTTCCCAGATGACATGCAGCGCCCCAGCATATACACACCGCGCGATCAGGGTTTCGAACGCGAAATCTCGAAACGAATGAAATATTGGGCCGATTTGAGAAATCAACGGCGTAAGGATGATGACTCGTGATCATAAGTGCAGATAAATGAGCGGCGTCCGACATATACCGATCAAAGAGGTCGCGGATGGCATGCGTCTCGACCGATGGTTGCGAGAGGAATTCCCTGGTCTGAAGCAGGGGAAGCTTCAAAAACTGCTGCGGACCGGGCAAATACGGCTCGATGGTGCGCGTGCAAAATCGGGGGATCGAGTGGAATTTGGGCAACAAGTCCGTGTGCCGCCGAATATTGATGATAATCCGCAGATCAATACGCACCCAAAAATGATTGATCCAGACGTTGCGCGGGAATTAAGTGACACGCTCAAGGAACGCATTGTTCATATTGATGATGACCTGATTGCACTCAATAAGCCTGCTGGTCTGGCCGTGCAGGGCGGTTCAGGAACCCATATCCATATTGATGGCGTGCTGGACTATATGAAAATGGGCGCAAAAGAACGCCCGCGCCTGGTGCATCGATTAGACCGTGACACATCTGGGATATTGCTGCTGGCCAGGACACGGCAAAGTGCGACCCGGTTGACCAAATCATTTCAATCACGCGAAACGCAAAAGGTTTACTGGGCGATTACCGTCGGCGTGCCGTCTGAAAAAGAAGGCATGATCGATGCGCCATTGGCAAAATTACCAGGAGCGCGAGGAGACCTTGTTCAAATTAATGAAAATATGGGCAAGCCCGCGAAAACCTTGTTCCGTGTGATCGATAGCATGGGAAAAGACGCATCTTGGCTTGAATTGCAGCCATTGACGGGGCGAACCCATCAATTGCGGGTCCATACCCAGGCCATTGGTGTCCCCATTTTAGGGGATCCAAAGTATGGCCTGAGAGATGCAGGCGTTCTTGAAATGGGTGTCGACAACCAATTGCATCTGCATGCACAGGCATTGATGTTCAGAGGCAGTGGCGACAAGGACTTAATGGTCACTGCGACGCTGCCTGAACACATGGAACGCACCTTCAAGAGTCTCGGATTCGATGTTAAAGACGAAAATGCGGGACCTTCTGAAAGGTATTCTTGAGGTCGTTGCCGTTTGTTCAGAAAGTTGTAAGGTACCTGAACGAAACTCCGCATAGGGACTCTTAGCGTCTGTGCGGATAGGGAATTTCACTGGGCACATTTGCAATGATCGTCTCTGAAAAAAAGCAAATCATATAAGGAGGCAGCGTGCGTTTATTGCTCGTTGAAGATCACGAACGGTTCGCCAGTTTCGTAAAAAGATGGCCTAGAAAGCGGTGGTTTCACTGTCGATTTGGTCTTTACAGCAGGTGACGGTGATGCGGCCGTACAAACGGTCAAATATGACGCCATTGTACTTGATCTGGGATTGCCGGATCAAGATGGATTAGAAGTCCTTAAAAAATGGCGTGACGACGGTGATGAGACCCCTGTTTTGATCCTGACCGCACGTGATGCTGTTGAAGACCGGGTCAAAGGCCTGAATTCTGGTGCCGACGACTACATGCTGAAACCGTTTGCGATGGAAGAACTGGTTGCCCGCGTTCGTGCGTTATTACGCAGGCCCGGTGGTGTTCTGGGCACTGTCCTAGAAGAGGGCAATGTGGAACTGGATACGACGGCACGAGAAGTGCGTATCGATGAAAAAACAATCTCGATTTCCAGACGAGAAATGGAAGTCTTGGAGCAACTTTTGCGCCGAAAAGGTCGCGTGGTTCCCAAGGACGTCCTTGAAGATAAGATTTATGGCTTTGACGAAGAAGTCTCTTCGAATTCCGTCGAGGTCCACGTGTCACGTCTCCGGAAAAGGTTGACCGCTGCCAATGCGAGCGTGGTGGTTCATACAATTCTGGGCGTCGGTTATATGTTGAGCGCGAACGAGGATGCCTAATGGGAGACCCCCCGAATACCGTATTTGATGCCGAAAGTTTAATGCTTCTCGCGCGCGAGAAGTCGGCGGAAAGTCGTAGCCGATTATCTCAGATCATTGTTGATCTGTTTGATAATCAAGCATCTGTCCTGACTGAGCGTCAAAGAACGCTTATGTATGGGATTTTGCAAACCGTCATCGGTGATATTGAATCATCCGTTCGCCAAGCTGTTGCTGGCCGATTGGCACTTATGGACGATGTACCGAGGGAATTGGTCTCACAACTCGCAAACGACGAAGCCAACATTGCATTTCCGATTTTATCCAAGTCAGGTCTACTGCGGGATAACGACCTTGTTGAGATCATAAAACTTCGAACCGAAGAGCACATGCTCGCGATCACGATGCGTCGGAATGTCTCAGAGACTGTTACGCAGGCGCTGGTTGATGCTGGCCACGAGCCCGTGATTATCTCCCTGCTAAAGAATGCCAACGCTAAGATTTCCGAGACGACGATGGAATACCTCGTCGAACAATCACAACGCGTCGATAGTTTTCAAGAACCTATCTTGAACCGTGATGATCTTAACCCCCAACTCGCGAAACGGATGTTTTTGTGGGTTTCGGCAGCATTGCGTCAGCATATTATATCCGAGTTTGATCTGGATAAGTCGACCGTTGATGAACTGCTAGAACAAGTCACCTCCGAGGAAATCTCTGGAAAACCACTTCCTGAAAAGAAAAAAGTCGATCAACTCGCGGATGTCCTGAAAGACGAAGGCCTTGTGACTGTTGATATGCTTCTTACGGCTTTGAACGAGGGGGAGGTGCCGCTCTTCATCGCTTTGTTTTCAAAGGTCACAAAGCTACGAGAGCATTTAGTCCAACGTTTGTTATTCGAACAAGGCGGGGAAGGCTTAGCGATTACCTGCAAAGCCATTGGAATGTCACCGGATGAGTTCGCACGGTTGTTTGAATTGAGCAAAGTTGCCAAAGCGGGCACGCAGGAAGAAATCGAAAAGCGACTGCCGCTTGTGGCGTCTTTTTACGAGGCAACACCACGAAAAGCTGCGATCGATGTGTTGCGCTTACGGCACCGGGGGTCTGATTACTTGGGCGCACTTAGAGAGCTTGATGTAAGACTGAGAGATCATGGCAACGCGTAGACCACGCAATTGGCCATCTATTGTCGGCTCTGAGTCGGAGCGGGCAAGAGAGGCCTTTCGTCGGCTAGAAGACATGACTCGACTCATTTCGGATTGGGTTTGGGAAACAGATGTCGACGGCAAATTGACGTATGTCTCAGAACGTATCATTGACCGGCTAGGCATTCACCCCATTCAAGCGTTGGGCAAATCACTTGATGAGATCGGAGTTTTTGAAGACGCTCAAGAGGGCATAGAGATTCCAAATTTAAAGCGTCCGTTCCGTGATCTGAGCCTGGTCGCCAAGGGGCATGATGGGAAAGAGCGTTATTTCGCTGTATCGGGACTGCCCCGGTTCGATAATGACAGCGGCGATTTCCTGGGCTCCATTGGTATTGCCAAGGATGTGACGGAATTGGTCCGCGTTGAGCGCGCAAATATGCAATTGGCTGACGCCATCGAGGTCATGTCGGGCTATTTTGCGCTTTATGACGAAGATGACCGCTTGGTCATTTCAAATGCGCGGTTCCGTGAATTAAACCGACAGTTTGGCGATCTCGCGCAGCCCGGCAGTAAGTTTGATGATTTACTCAACGCGGAAATCAAAAGCGG
>DGNZ01000359.1 GCA_002389175.1 Rhodospirillaceae bacterium UBA4479
AGTTCAGCCCATCCAATGTGCGGCACGCGAAGTGGCGTTCCATCAGCCATGGCACGGGGGATTGGGATAACCTGACCTGGAATAAGGCCAAGACCCTTGTGCATACCAAATTCGGTCCCCTGATCAAGCAGGACTTGCATGCCGACGCAGATCCCTAGAAAGGGCTTACCCGTAGCGACAAATTTAAGAACTGCTTCGATCAGATTGCGCCGTTCCAATTCAATCATGCAATTTCCGAATGCGCCGACGCCAGGCAGGACTAAGCGATCGGCCTTAGCAACTTCTTCTGGAACATCCGTCACCGTAACCTTGCAGTTGTTGTATATGAATGCGCGCGCGATGCTGCGAATATTCCCCGACCCGTAATCAACAATCGTTACGTCGGTCACTGGTCTTCTCCTGGTTGGCGGGTCAGAAAACCTTGCTCGTTGAGCGATGCGCGAATACTCGAGAGATCGGAGCGTTTGAAATGAAGTATGTCGGCCATTGCGATGGCGGACAAATCGGTTTCCCTCAAAAGGGAAACGGCGTGCTCATGGGCTCCCATACCACCGCTGGTAATCACCGGGATATTTACCGCTTCGTTCACCTTGCGCATAAGTGGGATGTCGAAACCACCTCGTGTGCCTTCGCAATCAACCGACGTAACTAAGATTTCTCCAGCGCCCAGTTCTTCTCCATATTTTGCCCATTGAATCACGTCGAGGCCGGTGGGTTCCCGACCATTGTCAGTGAAGGCTTCCCATTTTCCGCCAGGCTGTTGCTTTGCTTCGATAGAAAGAACAACACATTGCGAGCCGAACCGCCTGGAAAGTTCTGAAATGAGTTCAGGTCGGGCTGTAGCAGCAGTGTTAATGGCCACCTTATCCGCTCCCACCTGAAGCAGTTTGGCTACATCTTCGGAAGTGCGCACACCGCCGCCCACGGTAATAGGGACAAAGATATCTTCGGTTGTTTTCTCAATGATTTCGTTCAGGCTGTTTCGCCCATAAAGGCTTGCCACGACGTCCATATAAATAATCTCATCGACGCCCTGCCGGAAATATTCCTTGGCGAAATCATGCGGGTCACCGACCTTACGTAAACCTTCTAGCTGAGTCCCCTTGATGAGATGAGGGGCCTTAACATCTAGTCGAGCAATTAAACGCAAACGTGCCATAGAAGAGGTTTCCGTAACCAATTTCTTGTTCGACACTCCCACGAAGAGACGTCATTACGATGTGGGCGCACCATCCAAATTTTCATCTATTCGATGTTCGTTTTATATTCGACCCATTCGCCGTAATCAGGATCAACTCTGAGCGCGCGGCGCAATAAAAGCCCACTGCAACACATCGTCTTCGGCCAGATTGCGGGCCGCTCGCATGCCGATGACCTCATCCCAGTGCAGGGGGCTGACGCCCTGGCCCGGTCTTTTATAGGTGAGGTCTTCTTCGGTAATGACGGCACCCGCATCGACATCACGCGCCAGTACAATGGAGCGTCTGGCATGTTCACGGGCGGGTGCTTCGGATGGGAGCGGATGCTTGAAATCTGATCCCAACGTATCAATCAGCATCGCCACATTGGCACGGAACTTTTTCAGATCATCCACGTCCATGGCATGATAGTGATCATTCCCCGGTAACGATTTGTCGTGGGTAAAATGCTTTTCCAGAACAGTTGCACCCTTCAACCACGCCGCCGTCAGGATCATCATGTCAGCATCGGGGTGCGTGTGATCGGAGTACCCGATTCCCACGCTTGGGTAGGTTCTTGCCAACCCCTCTATCATATTGAGGTTGGCGTTTTCTTTGGGGCACGGATAGTTGAGGGTGCACTGTAAAAGATAGAGTTCCCGGCAACCGTTTTCGCGCAGCTCGTTCACCGCCATATCGATCTCGGCCAGACTTGACGCACCCGTCGATAACAGAACCGGCTTTCTCTTACCCGCGACCTGACGAAGTAACGGGATATTTGTCAGATCCGCAGAGGCCACTTTGAAATACGTCATCATCGGGTCGAGAAACTCGACCGCCTCGGCATCAAACGGAGTCGATGCAAAATCGACACCAACGTCGGTGCAGTGCACTGCAAGCGCCGCGTACTCGTCAGGTCCAAAGGAATCGTATTTCAAAAAAAGCTCTCGCTGACTGGCGGTCGGCTCGGCATTTCTGTCCCAATACGCGGGACTATGCTTGGACGCGATTTTATCCGCCTTGTAAGTCTGGAACTTGGCAGCGTCCGCGCCACCTTCTTTGGCTAAATCGATCAGCCGCTTGGCGGTGTCTAAATCGCCTTCATGGTTCACACCGATCTCGGCGATCACGTATGGCGCGCGCGCAGTCGATTGATGTCGTCCGTTGTCGGTGGGGAATGGCATATTTAGTTTTACCTGTTGAGGATTACATCCGCGCGAAGATTTCGCGGACACGATCCGGAGTCAAAATTGATTTAAAGTCGTCGCCGAGTGCATTGATCAGCGGTTTTTCATGAACAACGGTTGAGTCATAGAGATCCTGCCATTGCGCATTTGTCAGGTTGCCGCACACATTCTCGGGCAACGGGATGTCCTGGCGCTCCATCATCTGGCGGAACTCTTTGACCTCTGTCGCATAGAAGTCATCCATCGCGTTCATCACGATGCAATTGCCAACACAGTGATGCGTGTGGAACACCATGCTGAGGCCGGCCGAGAATGGATGCACCACGCCGACAAAGCTGTTTCCAATCGCAGAGCCACCCATGTAGGACGCGATCATCAGTTTTTCGCGATTTTCTTGGGATTGCATATCGTCGGATAAAAACACATCGCGACACAGTGAAAGCGCCTGATGTGAATAGGCGTCCGCCATCGCGTGTTTGTACGATCCGGCCAATGACTCGATACAATGGATGTACGTGTCCATACCCGTATAGAAATACTGATCGCGCGGGACACTGGCTGTCAGATCGGGGTCTAGCACGAGACGATCAAAAACCGTGTAGTCGCTGTTCATGCCGAGCTTCAGGTTCTTTTCCTGGTTCATCATCACGCTGGTGCGCGATCCTTCGGCACCCGTGCCAGATAACGTTGGAATACCAACCTTGAATACACCCGGATTCGGCAACAAATCCCAACCCTGATAGTCCGCAGCTTTGCCGGGATTGTTGAGCAGATTAGATACGGCCTTTGACGTATCAAGCGTCGCCCCACCACCTACACCAACGACGGCGGCGACGTTGCCATCCATCTGTTGTTTGACCTGATCAACGTAGGCATCCACCCCATCTGTTGTTGGCTCGTCAGTGGTATCAACAAAAATAACATGGTCATCAGCGCCAACTGGCAGGCGGTCCAGTAAATCGGACCCATTGAAAAAATGATCGACGAAATACACGACACCTGTCGCACCATTTTTCTTGGGTTCTTGCAGCACGTCCCCAAGTGCGCCAATTGTTCCGGCGCCGAACATGTACTGACCAACTGTCTTGGTTATTCTCATGCGGCGTCTCTTCTCAATGTATCCAGAGTTTCGCGGGTGGCGTCCAGCATGTATTCGAACTGGTCATCCGGCATCCATTCGTGAAACGGGAACGATACCATGCTATCGAAAAAGCGATCCGTTTCAGGACAATCCGCATCACCGAAACCGGCCTTGATAAACATCGGATAGCGATAGAGCGGATAATATTGCACCACCATTTTAACCTGGTGATGATGGGCCATCCGTCTCATGAAATCGTCGCGCGTCGCATCTGTTTCGGTGCCGTCATAACGCGCTGGCAGGCAGTACCTGATATTATGATATCCATCCGGGGTATGCTGAAACACCAGTTCCGGGAACCCGGACAATGCCTCTGCAAACCGGCGGGCGCGTTGATCACGCTTCGCATTCATATCGTTCACGCGCCGCAGTTGCACAATTCCCGCCGCGCATTGAACTTCGCCCATACAGAAATTGTAAGGCCAGATATTGTCCCAGTCGAAATCCACATTGGACATTGCGGGCTTCCAGTATTCGTCCTGCGCAAAATCAAAGCCGCGCATCCCATTGTGTCGAAGGCCTGGAACCACAGCAGCAAGATCATCATCACGAACCGTCAACATTCCCCCTTCACCCAGTGTCGACATATTTTTATGGGTATGAAAACTGTAGCACCCAAAATCCCCGATGCTGCCAGCTTGACGGTCCTTGTCATCGGTTGCCCCCAACGACTGGGCGCAATCCTCAACCACCAAAATGCCACGCTCTTTCGCCAGTTTCATGATCGGGTCCATATCGACCATCAAACCGTACAAATGAACGACGACGATCACTTTTGTTTTTGGTGTCAAAACGCGGGCAATCGCATCTCCGGTTACAACCAGGGTGTCGGGATCAATGTCGGCCCAAACCAAATTCGCACCCATCTGACCAAAGGGGATGGCACTGGCAGCAAATGTATGCGCCGGCATGATAACGTCATCACCTGGGCCGACGCGTGTTAGCGCAGCCGCCATCTGCAATGCTGCCGTGCCACTGGTTACGGCGAATGCATATTTTTGTTCCACGAAACCCGCAAAGTTACATTCGAATTCAGCCTGATAACGCCCTTGGGTCATCGGGTCTGCGGTTTTCATGGCCTCGACAATGTAGTCGATTTCTTCGTCAGTGAAGCGATTGCCACGACCACTCCAAGGGACTTTTGGTTCATTCGCACCGGACATGTCAGGTGTCTCCGTTGTGTTTTTCGGACAGGTTTTTGGCAAAGTCGTTCATACGTTCTTCGTCGTTGGTCATGTTGTTGTCATGCCGTCTATACCGATACAGCGGTAACGCGACCCGTTCGATGCTGTACTTTTTTTCAAAACGAATGCGAAGATCTTCTTCTTCGCGCGACAGAAAGACTTCGTCGTACAAGCCAATATCGATCAGATGATCAATGCGGAACATGATGCCGCAACCAATAGGGTCGTCCATACAGTTCTTTTGTTGCAGCACATCTTCTTGATCATCGACCAATAAGTAATCACACGCGACCGCATCAAATTGACTGTTTAGGTCCAGATGCATCGACAACACATTTAGATACTCCGCATGGACATAATCATCGGCATCCAGCCGAATGACATACCGTCCCCGTGCTTTGCGAATACCTTTGTTTAAACTGCCTGGCAAACCAAGCTGTTCTTGATTTCGGATCAGTACGATTTCGCTTTCGAAAAGTTCCAACGCATAATCGGTACGATCTGAGCTGGCATCATCGATGACGATGATCTCGTAGTTATCGCGGGCGTAAGTTTGATTGAGCACCGAACGTAAGCACCGTCCGATATAACGTTCTTGGTTGTGCGCAGGGATGATGATCGAAATGGTCGGTAGTAGGCTCATGATTTTTCCAGCTGAGGTTTTTGCATAGTAAACTAACGTCCAAGAAAAAATGTGCGCTGAGTCCCCTCATACACATCCGCATCTATGACGGCTTGCTCGATCACATTCATACCGAAGTACTCTTTAAGACCATCGAAGGTCGTAAAGTACTCGCGGCCATAGCGTTGCTCGTTCGCGGGGTACATCGTGAGAATATGTACCAGATGCACATGCGGCAGAGTTTCACTTACAATGCCCAAAAACTCCTTGATCTTATCAAGCACATACCAAGTCACTTCGGACATGATCAGAACGTCCGGATTGATTCTCTCATAAACATCACGTGATAGAATATCGCCAACCATGAATGTCGGCCCGATATGCCGCGCGGCTGCTTTTTCAACTGCTGTCTCAGAAATCTCTAATCCATATGTCTCAAATCCGTGGGACGAGATCGTTGCACAGAACTCACCAAGTCCGCTCCCGATCTCAAGAACCTTCAATTTGGGATTCTCCGATCCCAGTCTTCGCAGTGCGTTCAAGGCCAAAGCTTTATCAGGTTGATAAGGATCTTCTTGAGATTGCAACCAAGGATCATCATGATCTTGATACATTTCTTCGAAAGCGCCGATCAGTTCACCATCCTTTATTACGTAGTCCTGATATCGGGCGTACCTGGGTTGTTTGTCTGACTCCGTCATGCCACCTCTCGATTTTCAATCAGCGCACAATACCCATTCAAAACGTCAAAAGGTGCACGACCGCCGTAAATCATGGCGCTATGAAGGTCGTCAATCGCGTCCTCCGGCAAGGATGGTGCATTTCCGTCTCGAATTTCAGATAGAATATTTAATGTGTGATCCTGTGATAGGGTTTCAATCGAAGACCTTGTCTCTTCAAAAATCGTCTTATTCGTATGCAAATACGTTGGATTAATTAGTATCTTTCTCTGCAAATGTGCTTCGAGCGCAATGCTCGACCCGAAACAAATCACCACATCAGACCATGCAATCAACGTAACAGAGGGTTCGTCGGCGGCCGTTTCAGCGCCCATCAAATTTTTAAACGAAGCCCGCATATCATTGGGAAGCCCCCCTGTTCCACGCGTGTGATCCTTCACAATCAGATGCACAAATGAGTCGCGGGCCAATGCCTCAATCAATGCCAATGTTGCATCCCGGTCCACATTATATGTCCAGTGTGGTAACATGAAGACGACCTTGACCGTATTTGGGCCGGCTGAGGCTGGGGCAAACGCGGGATATAGACCGCGCAATGTGTCCGCCCATTCAGGGCAGTATCGTGCACTACCCATCACACGGGTGATACCTGTTGGCACACCAAGTGCGACTTCCAGGTCGCGGTGGAATTCGCTTTGAAACACGTAAGCATCGTATTCAACATAATCACTTCGAATCTTGTCCGCTTGGCCCGTGCTCATGGCACTTTGCATCGCCTGGTTTGCATCAGCATGGATGTAGATGTTCATTCCATGCGGCAAACAAATCGTTCTAATCCCTAGTTGCCGGGCCGCCATATGAAATTCTTTTCGGTTATGGCCGCCTGTACTTCCCCATTCGAAAACGCACACGTCGGTCTGCCATTCAACCAAGACTGCACAGGCGCGAGAGATCGATAAACCAGTCATCCGCAATAATTTTCGCAAGCCACGACGCATTTTGCCTTGGGTCTCGCCTGCCGTTTGCTTGAACAACCATGCAGTCCAAGGGATGTCTAAAACAGATGCCACGGGATGGCGACTGAACAGTGCGTTGCGTTCTAGAAACGCGATTCGGGGATCGTTGGTGCCGTCGCGTTCTGGGTCCAGCATGATCGCCCGCACCCGGTGCCCCTTGTTCAACAACGCCCAAGCCACCGGCGCGATATGATCAATGTCATTGAACGAATATAGAAACACGGCCACGTTCAGCGTCACTATCACCCCCTAACAAAATGATAGTTAGTGGACAAGTTATCGGCATTTGCGGTCGTTCGATGTGTACCGTCGATGCGAAAACCCGCCGCTTTCATTAATGCAACAGCAGCAGATGTTTCCGAATCACGGCTCTCTTCAAGTTCGACCACAACTGAACGCAGCGTCGGGTTAGACAGCGTCTTAGAAGCGCCTTTCAAAATATTAAGCTCAATACCATCAACATCTATCTTCAGGTAATTCGGGCAAGGAACGTCGAAAATCTCGATGAAGTGATCAATCGTCATCCCAAGCGTGCTGATTCTTTCGGCAGCCTGAAACGCCTGGCCCTTCTGATCGATTGCTGACCCAAATGCATTGCCCGATGCACCAGCCCCTTGCCAATTTCGATTGACGTAGAAGCCATCAACACAGGTCTTTTCTGCAAAGGCAACACAGAAGGTACTAACGTACTCTGTCAGTTTGTTGAGAGAAATATTCGCAATCAAATTATCAAAGTTGGGCGGATACGGCTCAAATGCATACACACGGGCGCCGCGGGTTTTTGCCGCCAAAAGAGAATAGATACCAACATTTGCCCCAATGTCCCAAAAGACAGCATCTTTCTCAAAACCCTTCACCCATGCCGTGGTAGCGGGTTCCTTGCTAAGCATGTTGCGTGCGCGCCCCGCTGTCAGTAGCGAAAAAGCCTTGAAATAAATGTGGTCGCCGCTACCAACCTCAATTCTAATAACCGGAAATAGCTTATTGGCAATCCAATATCGCAGCAAAAACACCTTACTCCATTGTTTCGCTGTCTGATGTTCAGCAATGGAAAAACACTGAGCAATAAGCATTCCAAATGTTTTGTCTTTGTAAATACGCATCTTCGCTACGCCGCCTTGTCAATTTTCTGAGCATCCAAATCATCCGGATACACATCAATGATGACTTTCAACACATCGGGTTTTTTGCTGTCGTTCCAGGCTTCGGAAAATTCATTCAGCGAGCGGCGATGAATTGTGTGCGCAGATAGATCAAGCTTCGGTAAAATCTCAATCGCTGCTTCGAAGTCTTTTTTAGTGCTGCCCACCGTGCCAATCACCGCTTTGTCATAGGCAGCGATGGTTTCGAAACTAAACGTCTTTTCACCGTACGGCAGACCGATCAATAAAATTGTCGCACCGGCCGCTGAGTTTCGTAGGACTGTATCCAGCGCGTCGCGGTTGCCAGTGACTTCCACAACTACATCAAATTGATCGAGAGTCTCCAAATCCATTGAGCTCTCAATGCCAGTATTTTTCAAAAACTCTAGGCGTTCGGGACTGCGATCAAACGCTGTTACTTGAAAGCCTTTGACCTGTAGGACTTTGGCTACAATGTTGCCAAGCGGCCCAGCACCCACGACAGCAGCACGTCGCTTGGCAGTATAACGTGATACCATGGGCGTCATTCGGCGCAGACCTTTTAGCGTCACAGCTATAGGTTCGACCAATGCAGCCTTTCGTAAATCAACGCCATTGGGTAAGCGATGCACAAAGGGCGCAGGCACCACGACGTAACGTGCATAGGCGCCGTTCCGCCCCATCACACCAAGTTCGGTTCGATCCGCGCAGCCGATAAAGTTTCCATTTTTACACGGCGCGCAAGCACCACAACTTTGAATGCATTCAGCAACGACGGGATCACCCTCGGCAAATCCTTCGACGTTTTGGCCAACCGCTGCCACACGTCCGCTGAACTCATGACCGGGAACAATCGGGTACGATGCCATTCCCGATTTATAATATCCCAGGTTTCCTGCGAATAACTCGAGGTCCGTCGCGCACACAGCGACATGCGCCACGCGTATCAGAATGTCACCCGGTTTCACCTCTGGAAAATCGATCGGGCTAAGGGCCGCCTTTCCTGGGCCGCTGATCACCACGCCCTCGGCACCGCGGTCAAATAAGTATTCCTCGGCTTCGGCACGGGTTTCCATCGGATGTGGTTCAAGCAGTCCCTGCACCGTCCCCATCAGTTTATGAGACCTAAACAAAGAAATCTCATAAAGCCGTTGTGACAAGTTCAACCGTTCCGACACCGGATTGTTTGTCGGGTTAAACGCCCGCGCAAAATCCCAGGCCGTCCAGGCTATCTCGCGGAGGATCTCGCCGGGTATATTACGGCGCCCCTTGATGCCGATTCGGCGCGCGGCGACAGCTTCGCGGAAATAGCGGCGATGCACTTGCGGCCATGTCTCTTCGTGAATGTGATAGATGCCAGCATTGGCCTGATACTGAACCTGGTATCCGCGTTCCATCCAATACTTTGCGAAGTCTATGTCCTCCAAGCCGGTGAGCTTTTCATCGAATGGGTACTTTTCCCAAAGCTCTCGTTTCACTGCCGAGTTCGCATTGTTGGCAAAGAACTTGGGCGGGCGCATTGCCAGTGAGTCGGGTCCAAAGATACGCAAGAAATCTTCGGCCTCGCCAAATTTGGATTCCGGCACACCCAGTTGACGCCCATATGACATGGCCACGTTTTCATCACGGAGAGGCGCAATCAGGTTTTCCAGCCAATCCTGATCAACCGGTTCTGTGTGCGCGGACACCATAACGATGAACTTACCTTTCGCCGCACGGATGCCAACATTCAGTGAGTAGCCAAAGGTGAAATCCTGTTTGCCGATACGGTGCAGTTCCGCATGCCGCTCTTCGGCAATGTCACGCGACCGATCCAGCGAACCTGAGTCGACAACGATGTTTTCAAAATCACGATAGTTCTGCTGTTCAAGCGCATCGAACAATCGTGGGAGATGCTTCTCCTCGTTATAGGTCCGAATGATGATGGAGGTTTCAACCATTAAGCTGTCGGTCCATCCGGATTCAGCACACCGAACATGGCATCAAGGGTAAGCTGATGCACATTTCGCCACGCCTTGGGGCTGGAGTTTGAATTATGCGGTGCCATGAACACATTATGCATTTGCTTCAACGGGCTGTCCGCAGGCAGAGGTTCATGCTCAAAGACATCAAGCCCGGCACCCGCTATTTCACCGTTCTCAAGTGCCCAGATCAACGCCTGTTCATCAACAACAGGGCCACGCGCACAATTAATAAAGAACGCTGTCGACTTCATTCTTTTGAACGCATCCCTGTTCATCAGATGATGCGACGTCTCGTTCAGGTCACATTGCAAACAGACGAAATCGGAATCGGTCAATAAAGTCTCAAACGAGACCATCTCAACGCCCAGCGTTTTGATATGCCCAGGTTGTAGCTCTGCGATATCGGTGCCAAGCAATCGCGCATCGAACGGTCTGGCCTTGCGCAGGACGGCGCTGCCCGTTGCCCCGACGCCGATCACGCCGATGGTCGATTCATTAAGTGCGCGTCCAGGAATTTTTTCCCACACGCCATCTTTCATATGCCGATCCATGGCCGTTAGATTGCGGGAAAAATTAAGCACATACCCAAGCACTGTATCGCTCACAGGCTCGGTGAACGCATCCACTGTTCGTGTAATGGTAATGCCGTGGTCCGCCGCTGCAGCCTGGTCATATGAATCAATGCCCGTGCCCCACTTCGACAACACCTTGAGGTTTTTCGCCGCCTCGAACACACGTCGTGTAAAACGGTCATCACCCGCAATAATCGCGTGATAATCACCAACGATCTCTAGCAGCGCATCCTCCTCCAATCTCTCCTCGACGTTTGCTTTGACATATTCAGCATCGTTGCACTTAAACACGTCTGCATACTCGTCAATGATGGGAAGCATATAAGGTGCCGTTATGAGGACACGCCATTTGGCCATATCTAATTCTCAGTCTTGGGTCATGTAGGTTGCGGTAAGCGGATCATTTCGAAGCAATTCTTCGATGCGTGCGACATCTTCTGGTCTGTCGATGGCATAGCTGTCGAAATCGGTCTCCACCATTCGAACTGGAATGCCGTGCTCAATAAAGCGCATCATGTCTACGGACTCAGAAATTTCTGCGGTTGTCGGTTCTAGTGCTTGGAACTGGGCAAGCGACTCCTTGGTAAATGGAATAATGCAAACTTGTTTGAATGCTTCGATTTCTTCAAAGGGCGCATTTGCCAGCGTCGGGATCGGTTCACGTGACATGTACATGGCGTTCCCCGCCTGATCGATCACGACCTTAATGCAGTCGCGGTTTTGAAATTCTGATTTATCGGTAATTCGTTTGGTTAGGTTTACACACAGAACAGACGGATCATCAATGAACGGCTGGACTGCGGCATCAATCATCCCAGGCTGAGTCATCGGCTCGTCTCCTTGGATCATGACGATGACGTCTGCTTCCATGCCTTCGGCTGCTTCGGCGATGCGATCACTGGCGCGCACATGCACATCGGATGTCATGATCGCCTTGCCACCAAATCCCTCGACCACGGATTTGATTTCTTCGTCACAGGTCGCCACGTACAAAGAAGACAGTCCTTCTGCCATCGCGCAACGTTTGTAGACATGTTCCAACATTGGCAAACCGAGTACGGGTGTAATAGGTTTTCCGGGAAACCGCGACGATCCCATCCGGGCAGGAATCATACCAACTACATTCATCTTAAGCGCTCTCTTTCTCGTCTATCAGAATGGCTCGCGCCGGTGCACCATCACGGCCCACCAGCTTCACGGGCAAACATACAAGCTGATATTTCCCCGCATTTACATGCCTTAAATCCAGACCCTCTACCACTGCGACTCCTGCCCCCAAAATCGTCTTGTGGGTTGCAAAATCGGTAGTGTGATAGGTTTCGATGGACAAGTAATCGATACCAACAAAAACCACACCGCGATTCACCAACCAGGATGCACCGTCTGGCG
>DGNZ01000124.1 GCA_002389175.1 Rhodospirillaceae bacterium UBA4479
TCGAACCTGCGTGGATTACACCAATTCGCTGGCCGATATCACGGTGGGATATATGGGCGGTCAGGGAGAGCAATGGCTGATCGTCCGCAATGATCGTGGTGAAGAATTATTGGCGACGTTGGGCGATGATGTCGTTTTATCTGAGCCGGGCAGCGCAGGAAAACGGATGAATGCCGTCAAAGGGTTCATCGAGAATGTGGAGCGTGCCGCTGGCGGTGTACCACTGCGGAAAATGCCGGATTGGTTGCGCCCGATTATGGGCTGGGTCATGCCACGGTTCGGACCCCGGGGCTTAGAATTCGCGCGGACCCGGGTCGAAATGAAAGCCGCCGAGACGGTTATTCATCTTCGGCGTGAAGAACCCAACAAGATCAAGAATATGGTGCCGCAACACGTCTGGGCCTTGGTTGAACGTTATGGCTTTAAGCCAGAAGAAAACGAACGCCCACCCAAGGAATAGAGGCAGTTTTTATTCCGTTTCGGCGGCCATCAGAGCCTTGGGCAATGCATCGGCAAAAATTGCTAAGTCTTCGTCGCGGCCAACAGTGATTCGAATGCATCGATCCATCGGGGCAACCCCGGGCATCCGTGCGAAAACGCCTTGGTCGATCAGGCTGCCCAGGACCCGGCGGGCGAAATCGCCGTCCTTACCACAATCGATGGTTACAAAATTGGTCTGGGATGGCAGTGCGTGCAATCCATGGGCGGCGGCGATATCACTAATCTTAGCGCGCGCATCGATGACTTTTTGCTGGATGGCTTTGAGGTATGCCTGGTCCGCCAAGGCCGCGCATGCCCCGGCCTTGGCGATCCGGTTGACGCCGAAATGGTTTCGAACTTTGTTGAATGCAACGGCGAGGTTCTTTTCAGCGATCGCATAACCAATGCGTGCCCCGGCCATGCCATATGCTTTTGAAAATGTGCGGTACCTAATGACATTGGGATTGTCGATATCAATCGCTGGGGCGGTGCCGTCATCGGCGAATTCGATATAGGCTTCGTCCAAGCACAGCAATGCGTCTTTGGGTGTGTTGTCGATCATGCGCTGGATGGTTTCGGCATCGTGGACCGTGCCCATCGGATTGTCCGGGTTCGCAATATAGATCAGCCGCGCACCATGTTCGTTGGCGGCATCCAGCAACGCATCGGGGTCTTCGCAATCATCGCGATATGGCACGGTATTCAGTGTGCCGCCAAACCCTGCGACGTGAAAATTGAATGTGGGGTACGCGCCCGCCGACGTCACGACGGGTATACCGTCTGTTAAGAACAGTCGGCACGTCAAACCCAACAGGCCGTCTATGCCTTCGCCGACGACAATGTTGTCAGGCGATACACCATGATGCGCAGCCAACGCATGTCGCAGGTCATGGTTCTCCGGATCGCAGTACATCCATGCGTCAGATGCGGCTTGGCGCATGGCTTCAATAGCTTTTGGCGATGGTCCAAAAATAGACTCATTAGCTCCGATACGCGCCCTAAAGGGTTTGCCCATTTGACGCTCTTGGGTTTCGGGACCCACAAACGGCACGGACGCGGGAAGGGTTTTGACAAGATCGATAAACGGAGGAGGCATAGGATCAACGGTGCTCAGATAAAAGTGATGTAACGATCCATGGATGATGATCGGCCCGCCCGTTCAACGCAAGTTTGTGATGTGTCTAACAACGATGTTGCTCAACCATCAGCCGATTGAATGTGTCTTCGGTAAATTTGAGGCAGGTGCCAGCGCGCTGATCGAACAAAGATCGGTCGATGGATTGGAGTGGCCCGAAATAGACGTGGATACCACAGCTTGGCTCTTCGCTGACACATTCAACCGTGTGTATGGCTGTCGGCGTTATATTGAGAATCTCTCCGGGGTTCAGATCGACATACCCGGTCTCAGTGATTTTGGACTCAGCCTCTAATTTGAAAAAGCGATTGCGCTCAACGCCCGCATATAAACCGATCATGGCTGGCATCTGATGATCGTGGGGTGGAATGGGGGATCCTGGCATAAATTGGCAAACCCAAATCGATATCGCTTCATCCTCGTACAGGTTGATTTCATCTTCTTCGAATTCTGGGATGTGTTGGCGAATCGTATCCGGATCGTGGAACACTCGCTCCATGATCGCTTTGACCTCAGGCTTTGGGGCCGCACTTCGGCTGGCGGATTTTAATTCCTCGACCAAGGCATTCAGATCAAAAGACGTAGTAGATTTCTCAGTCATCGTGATCGGTCACTTCCCGATCCGTTCCGCAATCTTCAGGATGCGGTGCATCTCTCGCAGTACGGGTTTTTCGATCAACTTGCCATCAATCACCACAAGACCTGTGTCCGCTTCTTCAAACGCCGCGATCACACGTCGTGCTTTTTCAACTTGGGTGTCATCCGGGGTAAACACTTTATTCAAGATCGGTATCTGTTTGGGATGGATGGACCCCTTTCCACTGAACCCAAGATCAAGCGCCAAGCGGGCATCGCGTTCCATGCCTTCGGGATCGTCTAAATCCAAGAACGGGACATCGACAACATCGATACCGACACTGGCCGCCGCATGGACAACCCGGGACCGCGCATACAACAACGGTTCCCACGCATGTTTACATCTGAGTTCCGCAGCCATGTCGACGCCACCAAAAAACAGTGCGTCGATACGTGGACTGGCGCGGGCGATATCATGCACGGCTTCTAATCCGGCATTGGTTTCAATGATCACATGGAGACGTGTGGTATGGCCGCGTTCGGTAAGTAAATTATCCAGCCATACAATTTCATCCGGTGTCCGTACCTTGGGCAGCATAAGGGCAGGGGGCGGTGTATCGGTGGCGAGGACGGCTTGAACATCGGCGAGCCCAAACGCTTCGCGCAAACAATTAATGCGAACGATCCGCTCTACATCATCGTCAGCTTGTGGCTTTGCAAACAATGCCATTGTGTGCCGACGGGCCTCGTCTTTGTCTTTTGGGGCGATACCGTCTTCGAGTTCGACGCACACAATGTCCGCACCAGACGCCAATGCTTTTGGATACATTTTCGGTTTTAATCCAGGTGCAAAAATAAAGCTCCGTCTTGGAACAACCGGACGCGCGTCTTCGATGGTCATGTCTTTCTCCGCTTTGCGCTGAGCGCACGAAAACTGAAGCTCAAAATAGAGATATTCTCGCCGTATAAAGCAAATAGATTGTGATGGGGTGTGCTTTGATCGTTTTGAATCTTGAAAATTGAGACACAAATCCGATTTCAGTCGCTCAACCTTGTGCTCACAAATCAAGATGTAGTTGACCGTATTTTACTAGGGTTCCAAGATTACCATCATGATGGATGATATTGGCGGCAATAAAATCTCAGACGACATTCCGGTGGAAGGCCATGAGCAGGGCTCAGGCGATGTGTTTGGGGATGTACGTCTTCGCGAGGCGATTGCCTCCATGAGCGACGGAATTGCCATTTATGGACCCAGCGGTCATCTGGAATATTGCAACGATAGCTTTCGACAGTTTCAAGGATATAGCGAGACCGATACGCAATTCGGCGTCGCCACCTATGACAGTTTGGGAAAACTAGACGCGGCCAACCAAGTTATCGAACACAAGCTTTTAAGTTTCGCGGAACGGCTTGACCAACTTCGGCGCGACGGTGCGAACTTAGTGCTGCAGTATCATGGTGATCGTATTTATGAACGTCGACAATCGGCCACTCCATCTGGTGGCATGATCAACTTGATCACCGATATTACCAAACATCACCGGTTGGAAATTGTTCAGCAAGGCCGAAACAATATTTTGGAGTTGGTCGCAAAGGGACATCCTTTGCAGGAGGTTCTGACCGAACTGATTAAGAACTGTGAGGCTTTATTCCCTGGAATGCTGGGGTCGGTATTGCTGATGGATGAGACCGGAACGCGCCTGTTGGCAGGCGCTGCGCCGAGCTTACCTAAATCATATACCGAGGCTATCCACGGGGTCGAAATTGGTGACAATATTGGATCGTGCGGAACGGCCGCTTATCGCAAAGAAACGGTCATCGTCAGTGATATTGCGACACATCCATATTGGACTGAAATTTCTGAACTGGCACTGGATGCGGGGCTTAAAGCAAGTTGGTCTCAACCCATTTTTGCGTCTGATGGAAATGTGCTCGGCACGTTTGCCATGTATTATAAGGAAATACGTAGCCCGTCTGATGCCGAGTTGTCTTTTATCAAAGAAACCGCGAATTTAGCGGGTATCGCGATTGAGTTCTATCAAAAGGAAACAGCCCTAAGGGCGGCTGTGAGCAATGCAGAACTGGCCAGTAAGGCAAAATCAGAATTTCTCGCGATGATGAGCCACGAGCTTCGTACGCCCTTAAACGCAATTTTGGGTTTCAGCGATATGCTACGTGGGGCGCATCTTGGCGATATCAATTCACAGTCGTACCAGGAATATGCTTCGGACATTCACAAAAGCGGCCAGCATCTGTTGGGATTGATTGATGATGTGTTGGACATCTCAGCAATCGAAGCTGGCAAACGCGTTTTGCAAAAAGAAAAGGTAGACGTCAAAGACCTATTAGATGACTGCTTCAGGAGCTTTTTGCCGCAAGCAAAAGAAAACAGGATCAATATCAGTTACACTATCGCTGATGCGGTTCAGCATATCTATGCGGATTTGCGTTCTGTGAAACAGATTATCCTTAATCTGGTTTCCAATGCGGTGAAGTTCACAGAGAACAATGGTGAAATTGCTGTGTCTGTGAAGAAAGCGGACGAGTATACCATCATTGAAGTACGTGACACGGGTGTTGGCATCCCTGCCGAAACGTTGTTGCACATCACTGAGCCGTTTACTCAGGGGCATGCGAACCCGATGCTATCGCAAAAAGGATATGGCCTTGGGCTTTCTATCGTTAAGCAGCTGGTGATGGCGCACGATGGCACCGTGAAACTTCAAAGCGAGGTTGGTACGGGCACGACGGCGATCGTCGTTCTTCCCGATGGGGTGCCGGATTAGATTGCGAGCCAGCCATTTTAAGTCACCGTAGCGACAACTTAGTTGCTCTCAGAGGATCATCGAAACTTAGGTGGTGGATCGGCGTAGTGCGGTTCCATTAACGGGCGGAACTTTTCCATTAAATCCTTGTTTGTATCAAGCGGCGGCGTGTTCTCGTCAGGGATTAACGGCGCGTATTCGGTACCTGCCAGCTCATCGGCAAAGGTCGTTTTTGCATTGGCGATCAGGTTTTTGTCGGTCAGACAATCGATCAGCGTTGCGGCCAGGGCCTGTGCCCCAGCAACGCCGCCTTTGTGTGCGATCTCGGTTGCCAGTGCCGAACCGGCCGACCAGTGGTGAAAAGTCACGCCCGGCACGTTTGATGGAAACCAGAGCCGCCCCATCGGAACTTTCCATGACACATCGCCCGCATCGTTGGCTGCTGGAATAGAGGGTGATGGCCCGGTCAACGGTGTCACTTTTTCGGTTAGACCTGTTGCATTGACGCCAGCGCCGTTTTGGATGCTGCGGGCCAATTCCTGATCTTCGGCGGTCCATTCGGGCATGCCGACAAGTTCTATATTTCTTTGCAAGGCCTCTGCCAGTGCTTGATTGCCACGCACTGGCCAGACGGCCGTTTTGATGACGACCTCTAACTCAGTGTTGGTCATCAGTGCGGCCCCTTCGGCAACTTTTTTGCCGTGTTCGAATAGCTCTTGCGCGCCTTCGGCGGTGGTATCGCGAAAGAACCACCAGATGGCCGCCCTGGATGGGATGACGTTCGGCTGATCGCCGCCATCTGTGATCACTCTGTGCATGCTCATGCCAGGTCGAATATGCTCACGGTATTGGGCAAGGCCGGAATCCATCAGCATCACACCGTCCAGTGCATCACGTGCGTCCCACGGTGACATAGCAGCATGGGCTGTTTCGCCGTGGAAAATAAACTCGGCGGAAACCGCAGCGCGTTGCAATACCCCGTACTCGGTAAAAAACCGATCCCAAAGATGCGGATGAAACGCGACGTCGACGTCATCAAAATAGCCGTCACGCACATAATAAGGCCGTGCCAACACCAGTTCTTCGGCGGGTGCGCCAAATACTTTTAGTGTCCCCTTGAGGCCATGCTCTTCCATGGCACGGCGCACCGCCATGGCGGATGCGATCATGACCGCACCGTTGACGTTGTGCCCTTCGCAATGTCCAGGGCCGCCATCAATGATGGCGCTATGTTCGGCAACGCCCGGTTTTTGAGAATTGTTAGGGGCCGCGTCATATTCCGTATGGATGGCGATAACGGGTTCGCCGGACCCGTACGTTGCCATGAAACCTGTTGGGAACCCGGAAATGCCACGCTCAACGCTGAAGCCACCATCCTCAAGAATGCCACTTAGAAGTTCTGCCGAGCGTACTTCTTGCATCGCCGGCTCACCAAACCAAAACAGGCTATCGCAGACCCCGGCAAGTGCATCAGCATTTTCTGCGATATAATCTACAACGGATTTCGTTGCTGGTTTCACATTGGCGTTTGGCATGATCCTTAAGTCTCCGCTTGGTGCTGGATTGTTGATGTCACCGTAATTTTCTTTGAAAGTCCAGCAAGGTTGAGGCGCATGACAGTATACAGATTTCCGTTCGATCAATTATTAATGCCGCTGTAAGCTAGGCTTGCGCTCGATTTATATAAAACGGGGTCCGTTGTATTCGATGGAAATCATAAGGTTCGCTGAGTTATCAGAAAGCAAATGGAAGAATGCCGGCGGGATTACCCGGGAAATTGCATCCGTGAGCATCGATGCAAACCGTATCTGGCGGCTAAGCATGGCGGATGTCTCAAGTGATGGGCCATTTTCCGAGTTCGCAGAATATGAGCGTATCCTCACCGTTATTAAAGGCCAGGGCATAACGCTGCAAAGTGATGACGGCAGCATTGATGCTGATCCTTGGGTCCCTGTTCAATTCAGCGGCGCTTTGAAAATCGACGCACATCTCAAATCGGGGCCGTTGACCGACTTGAATCTCATGTTTAATCCCGATTATTGCATAGGGTATGTCACGGCTCTGAATGGGCCGCATAACCAGCCATTGGAATTGACCGACCAGCATATGTTTGCGGTGCATGGTCTGGCGGGTTCTGTGAAGATAAATGAATGTTCTCGGCTTTTGCCCGGTGACACAGCCATCATAGGTTCCGATGATGGGGAGGTGGAACTGGCTGATGGCGATGCAGCGCTGCTGATCAAAATAGATTTGAGCGACCGGGTCAGCCCCGGTTCGTTGATTGTCACCATGCGCTAGTCCGTACTACGTTGGCGTTGCTGCTTGTGTTTTAATCCCGCTGAGGTGGCGACGAATCCGCGTAAGCGGCTGAGTCGTATGAGGCCGTATCCATCAGCGCATCTAACCATTAGCCAGAACTAACGACCTCAATCTGCATGGCATCATCACTGAGTGGTTTCGTGCGGACAATCCACACCACTTCGGCGGCATTTGGAAATGACTGTCCCGCGAGTTCTTCGTGATACAAGCGATGAAGTGCTGCCCGATCATCCATGCCATCGGCAAGGAGGCGAACCAGAAACGACTCGTTTAGTGCAGGTGTCAAAAGCGCCTTTGACTTGGCATCGTTGGCGGTGACGCTGAGCACAACATGAACCGCACCGGGCTTTGGGAATGAACTTGGAAAAGCGGCATAGAGCAGACTTCCCGCGTTGAACATCTGTTCGTGCAGTGATGAGTCTGCGTATTCTTCCCACAGTTTTTCATCAAGCATCTCGGTTGCGGCATTCCGCATTTGTCCGTCTCGAAGGACGTCGTGCATATCGTGTTTTAATACCTGATATGCCGCTTCTGCAGGTTCGTGATCCTGCAAAGACATCAAACACATTTCACGTTTGTCGTCATCGCTCAAACCCGACTGATCACCAAACTCAAGAGCGTCGAGGAGAGATGAATAATGGTCTGTTGTTCGGGCACCCTCTATTTCAAGAATATTCGTAAAACGAAGCACTTCGACATGAAAAGAATTTACCATTCACTGCGACCTTCAAAGTAGAAAAAAGATAAAAGAATGCTTAGAAAATGTTGGTGACCCGGCAGGGCGACCTCAAATTATGTATATCAAACGGCGCGGTTTCCAATTCAGACTAGTATACCAATGCTTGCCCATCTCGGCGTGGATCTGAAGCGGCTGATAGGCTGCCAGACGCATTAACGCGAATAGCACCAACGCTTCCTTTGCCACCCCATGGGCCGACCTCTCGTGCCGGATGCCCGAGGTTTTTAAGGTCTTCAATGACACCGCTGTCGATGCGTGATTCGATGATCAAGTCATTCTCATTATTGTGGGGATACATGGAATCCATCTGCGCTTGGGAATGCGTCCAGCGTGGCGCGTGAATGGCCTCGGTCACTGTATAGTTATGATCATAAATAGCCGATATGTGCTGCATATTGGATTGTACCTGAGTGTCAGCACCCGGTGTGCCGCAGCACATATCGAGCGTTCCGCCATCTTCTGGCGGTGCATTGAAAACCATAACCGGGTTCATCGTATGGCGAACACGTTTCCCCGGCTGCAAACAATCCACATGATCGGCATCCAGGTGCCAATAGTTCATGCGGTTGTTCAACAACATACCTGTGCCAGGGCAAACGGTTTGCGATCCAAAGTTTGAGGACAAACTTTGTAATCCATCGACAGCATTGCCCCAACGATCAACAACACAGTAGTGCGTCGTGTCCGAATGGATTTCCCGTGATTTTACATCAGTGCGACGAAACGATTTCTTTGGATCAATTGGCCGATCTTGGTATGCCCAAGGGTCGCCTGCAGAAACGGCCTCGGCTGCCTGATCCAGGTCGATCAATTGGGCACGATCTGCGGCATATGCTTTTGAGATTAAGCCTTCGATCGGGACATCGACGAAATCAGGATCCGCAAGAAAGGCCTCGCGATCAGCAAACGCCAATTTCTTGGCTTCGACCATTACATGGATTCCTGCGGTCGTGTTTAAGCCAAGTGATGCCATGTCGAAATGTTCGATCAGGTTGAGTCCCTGTAGCAGCGCGTGCCCGGACGAGTTGGGTGGCGCTTCATAAACTGTGCGCCCGCGATACGTGGTCGAAATGGGATCCTGCCAAGCCATGCTGTAACGGGCCAGGTCTTCTTTAGTCAGAATGCCGCCAGCGGTATCGGAAAAATCGATCAGGGCTTTGGCGATGGCCCCCGTATAAAACGCATCACGACCATGTTCTGCAATCAACTGATACGTTTTTGCTAAGTCAGGGTTTCGTCTGATCTCACCAGGGCGGAGAGGGTGCCCGCCCGGTGCAAATATTTCGGCGGATGCGGGAAATTTATGAAGCTGATCACAACTCTGAGCCAATTTATATTGGTAGTGGGTTTGCGGGACACCCGCGAGGCACAATTCAATTGCAGGAGCCACGCATTCGTTAAGAGACAATCGTCCATGACGTTCATGTGCGGACAACAAAGCATCACAAAGACCTGGAACCGAAACGGATAAGATGCCGCTTGTCTCAAGACCATTTTTGAAACGTTCTGGCGTCGCAGCCATCGGTGCGTTGCCGGTCCCATTTGCCACAGCGATGGTGCCGGATTCTTTCATGTGCACCATGATGAAGCCATCCGATGCAATGCCCGACCCTTGTGGTTCGGCGACACCGAGCGCGAAACCAATCGCGACCGCAGCGTCAACGGCATTGCCCCCATTCATCAGGATTCTCATTCCTGCTAGCGAGGAAAGAGGATGATTGGAGACGACCGCCCCTTGTGCGCCCATCCTTACCTGTGCCCATGCATCATTATTCACCGCGCCAGGCGTACCCATCAGAGGTCCCCTATATATTTTGGTTGTTGTTCATGACGTCTTTACGATAACGGGATCGATATTCTGGTGAATCCAGCGAGCCATGGCGGTCATGCGCGCATCTTCGTTACGCTGCCCCATGATCTGCAAGCCGACAGGCATTCCATCAACAGCCATCATCGGTGCAGTCACGACAGGTGCGCCGATCAGCGAACTTGGATAGTTAAACACCGCATCACCCGTTGGTTGGGGCGCTAATGGTTTCCCAGGAATATCGCCCGGCCATAGTGTCGCGGGGCCGGGGCAGGCGAGTGTAATGGCGGCGTCCGCCATTGGTGCCAGTGCCGTATGGCAGGTGCGAATGGTTTCACGTGCCAAGAGCAAGGTATGGTAATCATCGCGGGTCATGGCTTCTGCCTTAGCCAGAACAGCGTGTGTGCGCGCACTGACACCTTCGGGACAGCGATCCACGAGATTGCGTTGGAACCATCGGTTCTCCCAAGCCGTGATCATGCCGCAGACTTTCGTGGCGTTGGCGATGCTCGTCTCAAGGCTTTCAATCCAGGTATGGTCGCCGCGTCTCAGCAGCGTGACACCCGCGCTTTGCAGGTTGTCCATAAGTTGTTCAAACGCCGAAATGGTGTTGGCGTCGAGACCTTCCCACCCTTCTGTTTGTAAGACGATCAATCTTTCGGGGCGGATCGGATGGGGTGTCGTCATCGGTCCCATCAGGCCGGGATGGCCGGGGTCACCACCGGCACGATTGGCGATCTCGATGGCGACTTGCCACATGTCTTCGATACTAGCGGCGTGTGGGCCATGGGTGCTCATGGATGTGGCTTGGCGTTCCCCACGGTGAATAGCGCCTTGGCTGGGTTTAAGGGCGAAATTGCCGCAATACGCTGCCGGGCGAATGATCGAGCCACCGACTTGTGTGCCAATAGCAGCGGGCATCATGGCCGCGCCGACCGCGGCCGCAGACCCTGACGACGATCCACCAGCCGTGCGTGTTGGATCAAACGGATTGGTCGTTGGGCCTGGATGATTGCCACCTAATTCTGCTGTAACGGTTTTGCCAAAAATCACCGCGCCCGCTTGGCGTAAAGCCCAGACGGCGGCGTTGTCGTTCTTTGGGAAATTGCCGTCGAAGGCGACGCAACCCATCTGGGATGGCATGTCCTTGGTCTCGAGCAGATCCTTGATGCCGACGGGCATGCCGTCGATGGTGGAAAGTGGCTTGCCGTCCTGCCAACGTTTGGTGCTGGCCTCTGCGGCGGCACGCGCAGTTTCTTCATTCAGCGACGCAAAGGCTCTCACAACAGGCTCTCGCGCGGCGACCGCCTCTAGGCAACGCTCCAAATAAGCTATGGGTGTATCAGTGCCATCGGCGAAAGCAGCCCGTGCGTCGTGAAAGGTCCGGCCCTTGAATGTCCGAGGGTCATATATGGGGGTCTGATTATCCATGTTTGTGTTTCCTATTGGGTGCTTCTGATGCGCGCCGTCAAAAATTTTGGCACTTGAGACGGCTTATATCGGAGGGGCTGGCTCAGTTGTATTGGATGTTAAGCCGCTTGGCGTTGGTGGTTCAAGCATCTGTCTCTGTCATTGGGTGCTGCTCAACGTCGCTTGGGATTATTAAAAAAAAGTCATGTGCGAAAATCATCTTGTTAGCTGGGCCATGCGTCCCCAAATCGGTGACTGGTGGGACCTATGCCCGATGAGCGGTTATAGGTCCTATAATGTTAATTTCCGAGAACATCGGACCTAACGCAAAGGGCGTAACATGAATACAAATGAACCGGTATCTCTGAAAAGTATTTGGTACATGATGGCAGGCGGTTGCGCTATTGCTCTCGCACTCGTCTTCGCGGTTTGGGGTGTCCTCGGTATTTTCGTTATCTAGGCCATTTCTGGCCTATGGCCGACGATCACCGAGAAGTTTTTGCACTAACTTAAGAAGTGAATGGTGGGCCCGGCAGGACTCGAACCTGC
>DGNZ01000181.1 GCA_002389175.1 Rhodospirillaceae bacterium UBA4479
CGCCCAAGACTGTTTATATCGGCGCATTCTTTATCCAAATACCGTTGTTGATTTTACTGGCCAATATCGCGGGGCCGTTCGTCGTTGTTGCCGCCGTCATTATGATGGCCACCAACAATAGCGCGTTGCCCGCTGAAAATGTGATCTTGGCCCGCTATGTGCCGCGTTCTCGGCGTGCGCTCGCGTTCGGGTTTAAGTTCGTCCTCGCGATTGGTTTCGCAACATTGGGTGTGCAACTCGAAGCCGAGTTATTCGATGCGACGGGTGAGTTTTATTGGTTGTTCACGGTGCTGGCGGCATTTGCGTTCGCGGGTGCGGCGATGGCGCTGATTTTACCATCGGAAAAAAATACTCAACCTGCTGCTCAACCTGCAGAATAATTTACGCGTTTAACGCCATATCCAAATCGTGGATCAGGTCGTCGGCGTCTTCCAACCCAATCGATAAGCGAAGGGTATCATCACCTGCACCTGCTGCTATACGTTGTTCATCAGTCAGTTGACGGTGCGTTGTTGATGCCGGGTGCAGGATCAATGATTTTGCGTCGCCAATGTTGGCAAGATGCGAAAACACGTTCACGTTCTCAACACATTTCACACCCGCATCAAACCCACCTTTGAGACCGATGGTAAAGACAGCCCCTGCACCCTTGGGCAAATACCGTTGTGCCAAGTCGTAGTAGGGACTTGATTTTAATCCTGCAAAGCTGACCCACGCGACGGCGTCATGAGATTCTAAAAACGCGGCAACACGTTTTGCGTTTTCGACGTGTCTGTCCATGCGCACGTGCAAGCTTTCGATCCCGGTGATGGTGTTAAACGCATTCGTCGGTGACATGGCAGGACCGAAATCACGTAGTGCAACCGCGCGTGCTTTCATGGTGAAACCGAAATCGCCAAAGGTCTCGAAGAAGGTCAAACCATGATAGGCGGGGTCAGGCTCCGTCATGGTTGGGAAGCCGGGGCCTCCGGTCCAATCGAATTTGCCGCTTTCGATGATGGCACCGCCCATTGAGGTGCCGTGGCCTTGTAAAAACTTGGTTGTGGAATGGCAGACGATATCAGCCCCGTATTCGATGGGCCGACACAGGTACGGCGTCGCCATCGTATTGTCGACGATCAACGGAATGCCAGCATCATCGGCGATGAAGGCGATGGCTTCAAGGTCCAGTACAACACCGCCAGGATTGGCCAGAACCTCAATAAAGATCGCTTTTGTTTTGGGTGTGATCGCCGCCTTGATGTTATCGGGCGTTGTGCAATCGACGAAATCACAGTGCCAGCCCAGACGCTTAAAACTGACACCAAACTGGGTGATCGACCCGCCGTACAAATTTTTGGATGCGATGAATTCATCGCCGGGTTCCAGCAACGTAAAAAATGTCAGGAACTGCGCCGCGTGACCTGATGCAGCACATACTGCCGCGCGACCACCTTCTAGGTTGGCCAAGCGTTCTTCTAAAACTGAAACGGTGGGATTGGTTAGACGCGAATAGATGAAGCCAAACGTCTGTAGATTAAACAGATCGGATGCGTGATCGACATCATCAAATACATACGATGTTGTTTGATAGATCGGCGTCGCGCGTGCCCCCGTGACCGGGTCAGGCGAGGCACCAGCGTGAATGGTTCGTGTGCCAAAGCCATACTCGTACGGGCCGTTGGGTTTCTTTGCCATATCGATTACGCCAATTCTAAAGTCATGTAGGCACTGTTGGGATCAAACTCGTAATTTCCAAACGGTTCTGTCATTTGAAAGCCGAAATCGGCGTACAATGAACGTGCCGGGATGAACGCATCGAAGCTGCCCGTTTCTAAACTCAGCCGCGTATAAGACCGTAATCGTGCTTCGTTCAAAATATGTTCAACCATGCGTCGCCCAAGCCCACGCCCTCGTGCAAGGGCCGCCGTGTGCATGGATTTAATTTCGCCGTGCGACGGGCTGATTTGTTTGAGCGCCCCACAGCTCAGCAGTTCGCCGTCGATCCACAATGTCCAGAAAGTCACCTCGGGAACGCGTAGACCATCCAGGTCGAGTGCGTGAACACTCTCGGGGGGCGTGATCGTACGCATCAAATCCAAGTGTGCTTCTAAGAGTTCCTTGATCTCAGGCCCACGTAAATCTTCAACACGTATTTCCATCAGCTGAGCTTTCGCCGTTTCGATGAGATGACCCCGGAATTCACACCCGACCAGCCAAGTTCACCGAACAAGCGACCGTATTCGATCTTGGGACAACGATCCATAATAACGGTTAGGCCTGCGGCTTCGGCACGCGCTGCGGCTTCGTGATTGATCACGCCCAATTGCAGCCACACGACCTTGATCTGCTTTTCATCTTTGAGTGCGATCGCTTCGTTAATGAGGCCTCTCGCAGCTTCAGAATTTCGAAAGACATCAAGCATATCGATGGGGGCAGGGACGTCTGCTAACGACGCATACGTTAATTGATCGCAGATATCCTTGCCCGCATGGCCCGGATTGATCGGATGCACCTGAAAACCTTTGCCGAGCAGATACTTCATCGCAAAGTTCGATGGCCGCACCCAGTTCGGGCTAGCACCGGCCATGGCGATGGTCCGGGTGTCCTTTAGAACGCGCTGGATCAGACCATCGTCATAGACCAGTTCGCTCATCCAGACAGACCTAATCTTTCACGTGCCTCGGTGACTGATGCGACGGACCCGCCCAACATATGAACAATCTTGCCTGCTTTTTCGATAAGGGCTGCGTTCGATGGGGCAAGAACGCCTTTTTCGATATAGATGTTGTCTTCTAGTCCAACGCGCGCGTTTCCGCCCAGCAATACAGCGGCTGCGACCATGGGGAACTGGAACCGGGAAATGCCAAATGCGGACCAGACCGCACCTTCGGGCAGCATGTCGCGCATCAGCTTCATGCTTTCGACGTTGGCCTCTGCCGCATAGGAGATCCCAAGGCAGAACTGGAAATAAGGTGGTGCGTCGATCAGTCCATCAGCGATCATTTTTTTGGCGAGGACGATGTGCCCTGTATCAAAAACTTCCAATTCAGGTTTTGAGCCTGCGGCCCGTGCCCGGTCCGCCATCACGGCCAAATGGTCGGGATGGTTTAAAAATACATGCTGATTGAAGTTCATCGTGGCGACATCCAGCGAGCAAATCTCGGGTGACATTTCTTCGATATGAACGACCCGGCGTTCCGGTGTGCAGACGGTGCTGTCATCGCTGGCGCGGCTGGGATCATCGGCGTGGGGAATAAACCGTGCACCGGGGCCCGTGGTCAGATTGATAATCACGTCGATGCCGTTATCGCGGATACGTTCGGTGACCTCGCGGTAAAGGGCGGGGTCCATGCTGGGCGTTTTTGTTTCTGGATCGCGCACATGAATGTGCACGATGGCAGCGCCGGCCTTGGCAGCATCAATCGCGCTTTCGGCGATTTCTTTTGGCGTCACGGGGACGGCAGGGCATTTTTCTGGAGTCGGCGCTGAGCCCGTAACGGCACATGATAATATAGTCGATGGCATAGTTTAAGTGTTCCTTCTATCCGGCCAGTCCGGCATGTCTGATTTATCCAAGAACGCGTCAATGGCGGCGCGTGTTTCATCGAGTTGCATGTTGCAGGTAATGGCTTGGCCAGCGCGTTCGTAGGCTGCTTCCATCCCTTCTTCGAGTTGTGTGTAGAATAAGTCTTTACCCAGCGCGACGGCGGTTGGGCTTTTAGATGCAATTTTGCCCGCCATTTCGGCGACGGCGGCATCTAAGTCTTCGGCGGGGACAGCCTTGTTGATCAGGCCCCAGTTTTCAGCTTGCTGCGCAGAAATTAAATCACCCGTCATCAATAGTTCCATCGCCTGCTTGCGGCCCAGGTTCCGGGTTACAGGGACAGACGGTGTCGAACAATAAAGCCCGATGTTGATCCCGGATGTACCAAATTTCGCGCCCTCAACGGCGATGGCGAGGTCACATTGCGCCACCAATTGGCACCCGGCAGCGGCTGCGGTGCCGTTGATCTTGGCGATCACTGGCTGCGGCATCTGGGTAATCTTCATCATATAAGAAGTACACAGATCAAACATCGCCTTCATGGCCGCGTCCGATGGATCAGCCTTCATCTCGTTCAAATCGTGCCCGGCGCAAAACGCGCGACCGGCACCTGTGATCACCACAACACGGACCGATGGATCATCGGCGATTTCCGTTAACTGTTGTAGCAGTTCACGCATCAGCGGCGATGAGAGTGTATTGAACTGATCAGGACGGTTGAGGGTCAGCGTCGCGATACCATCTGAATCGGCGCGCAGGACCAAACTTTCATTCTTTGCTGTATCTGGCATGTGAATTCTCCCGGTGAACACTCTCGCTAACTGGACAGGACCTTTCAAGGGTTTCGAAGATTGCGAAGGCACAGGCTTAACGTTAACGTAAACGGAAGTATTGGAAAAGCTGAGGAATTCATTCACATGTCCGAAATTACGGTTGAGGCCTTCAACGAACTGATTTCAACCGAATTGCCATGGGCGTCGGAATTGAACATGCACGCGACCGAGATTGGCGAGGGGACAGCGACGGTGGTGGTCCCGTTTGCAAAAAAAATGCTTCGCCCAGGTGGCACGATCTTGGGACCCATGCAGATGTTCTTGGCCGATGCCTGTATGTATGCGGTGCTGCTATCCAAGATCGGGCCCGTGAAACTGGCGGTCACGACGAACCTGAATACGAACTTTTTGCGCAAGCCCGAACCCGTTGACCTGATTGCAAAGGGTGAAATCATCAAATTGGGCAAGCGTTTGGCCGTTATGGGGGTGGATGTATATAGCGCCGGATCAGATGATATGGTCGCGCACGTCACGGGGACGTATTCTATTCCGCCGCGCTAATTATTCTCCATTAACCCTTAAGTGTCGTCCCGGACTTGATCCGGGACGACGGTTTTATAGACCTATTTCACCCTAGATAGGGACACTATTGTGAAAATACGGTATTATAATACCATATCCGTAAGTGACCGTTTTTTCGTCACTTTTTAGCACAATTGCGTTGACTTGCGAACAAATGGTGTCATATTCCCGCCACTCGCGCCCAGTAATCCGGGCGCTTTCGTTATTTCGGATGGAAAGTGGATAAAAAGCTATGACGACCATTTCCGCCAAAGAAGTTGATATTGACCGTAAATGGCATGTCATCGATGCAGAGGGCGTTGTCCTCGGTCGATTAGCATCTGTTATCGCGATGCGACTTCGTGGCAAACATAAGCCGCTGTATACCCCACATGTGGATTGCGGCGACAACATCATCGTTATCAACGCTGAAAAAGTACGCCTGACCGGTCGTAAGATGCAGGACAAGCGCTACTATCACCACACTGGTCACCCAGGTGGGATCAAGGAAACGTCACCAGAGAAAATCTTTGCTGGCAAATTTCCAGAGCGCGTTGTTATCAAAGCCGTTGAGCGCATGGTGCCTCGTTCACCATTGGGCCGCCGCCAGATGACCAAACTCCATGTTTATGCAGGAACCGATCACCCACACGCAGGCCAACAGCCTGAAGTGCTCGACGTTGCCAGCATGAACCCTAAAAACAAAAGGAAGTGATCCATGGCTGAGGAAACAAAGACCCTCGAGGATCTTAAAGACATCGTCGATCCAGAACTGGCACAACAGGCTGCCGAAGTGGCTTCTCCTGTTTATGTTCAGCAGCTTGACGATTTGGGCCGCGCCTATGCAACGGGTCGTCGTAAAGACGCTGTTGCGCGTGTTTGGATCAAGCCGGGCAAAGGCGAGATCAAAGTCAACGGTCGCGAGTTTGAAACATACTTCGCACGCCCTGTGCTGCGGATGGTCATCAATCAGCCATTCGAAGTTGCCGGTCGGGAAGGCCAGTACGATGTGTTCTGCACTGTCAAAGGTGGTGGATTGTCCGGTCAGGCCGGTGCGGTCCGTCACGGGATTTCACGTGCATTGACGAAATACGAACCAGAACTTCGCGGTCCGCTGAAAAAAGAAGGGTTCATGACCCGGGATTCACGGACGGTTGAGCGGAAAAAATACGGTCTTGCGAAAGCCCGTAAGAGCTTCCAGTTCTCGAAGCGCTGATACTTACACAAAAAAAATACAATGTTTTCAATGCGTTATCTTCGGATAGCGCATTTTTTTTGAGTCACGAATGAGTCACGAGTCGCAGAAATGCTTGCTTTTTAGATTGCGAAAGTCTCGTATGAGTCTCAATCAGTTTATAGTTCTTCGTGGAGCAATCAGTTCTCATTGCTATAATGGAGG
>DGNZ01000308.1 GCA_002389175.1 Rhodospirillaceae bacterium UBA4479
GCTTTGATCTGGGGTGTTCAAGTCGAGCAACTTGAACACCGCTTTAATGAAGATTCTCAGTCAGATGTTGTGGCATGGGATGGTGATGCGTTGATCGGCACGGATGAACTTAAGTTTGTGGTTCGAAGTGAAGGTGAATACGCGACCAGAAGTGATCAGTTTGAGACGATGGAGACTCAATTACGGTTACAAAAGCCGATCTCTACATTTTTTGACGCAGTTGCAGGCGTTCGTTTTGATACACCCGAAGGGCGAAATCGCGTTCACGGCGTTCTCGGCGTGCATGGATTGGCACCTCAATGGTTTGAGGTCGATGCCGATCTATTCGTTTCTGACAAACCTTCGGCAAGGTTTGAAGTCGAGTATGAGGCGTTATTAACTAACTATTTGATTCTCACTCCCAGTATAGAAGTGGATGTGCCGTTCAGAGATGATAATAAAGCCGAGCTTGGTGCATGGGGGCCTAAAATGGAAATTGGGGCTCGTCTGAGCTATGATCTACTTGACCGCGCGATTGCACCCTATGTGGGTGTCCACTACGAGCGCGTTTTTGGTGAAACTCTGGACATAAAAGAAGCAGAGGGAGAGGAGGGTGACGCTTTGGCTCTCGTCGTCGGCCTTCGACTGATGTTCTAAAAAAGTTGCCCGGCAAAGAAAGCAGTTAAGATTTCTTGGCCGGGCTTCTTTGTCTTAGGGTTTTGACGTCAAAACCGTCGTAATGAGAGCCTGCTATGCAGGCCCTCATTAAGTTTCGACCGGACGACTTAATTATAAGGTTTGATATCGTTAGGATTTGTTGGAGCGTGGGTATGGCATTGCTTATCCGTGTGGATTACGTCCACATTGTTCGTGCCATGGTTTGCACCATCTGCATAAACATTTCCCACAGCGCCAACGCCAAAAGCGGCAGCAAGTGCCAATGCGAATGTTGCGGCTTTGATTGTAGCAATATTGATAGAAGGTTTCGTCATAATAATTCTCCGTTTGTTTAAGTTGATGCGTGTATTAAAGCGGAGAAACGTCTCAAAAGTTTGTCACAAAGACAGTGTTTTGTGACCGTTGTTGTCAGTTCGTGGGATTGACACGTTTTGTAACATCTTTTTGGTGGTGTGATGGAAAATATGCCTAAACTCTTGATTGTCGAAGACAATACAGAACTACGAGATTTGATATCCAAATTCCTTAAAAAAGATGGATACCGCATTTCAACAGCCGGGAACGGCCGCGAAATGCTGAGTGTACTTGATAAAGAACGAATTGATCTGATTATTCTTGACGTCATGCTTCCAGGTCAAGATGGCCTTGCCCTATGTAGAAATCTTCGGCGCGCAAAATAAAGAACAAGGAACTGAAACGTCTGGCTAAAAAAATCGGACTGGACATCGAACTTGTTGAGGAAAAGAAGAATAACCGCTGACCACTATTCAGGCTATGGGCTCCTGCCGGCAGCGAACGGTGCTGTCGTCCGGCAGGAGCCCATGCATGGAGGACGTATATCGCCTTCAGGGCCTTTGGGCACTGGATGCTTTTGTGTACTGTTTTAGCGCACGCACAAAAGAAGGGATATTGCAATGATTGTAGGCTATTTAGGATAACAAATAGGTTGCTCTGATCACTAACCAAAACACCAAGTTCCGCTGGACTTCCGCTGTTATTAGAGCGGTACTGTCTATGCGTAATGAAGGACATAAAGAGTATTGAAACCCTACATAAGCCGCCCACCCGGACCAGCATCATGCTGAACCGGGTCAGGGTGGTGACAGCGCCTGCATCCCGTAGGTGTAATCGTAGGAGGCAGATATGACCGCCAAGACCATTCAAGCGAAACCAGTCCCAACTAAACTCGAAACCATTCTTAAGCATATGCGCCACAAGAATGGTGCAACGCTTGCGACCCTCGAAAAGGCTACTGGTTGGCAGCCGCACAGTGTGCGCGCTGCTCTCACTGGATTGCGTAAAAAAGGTCACGTCATTGAGCGTGGCAAAGGCGCCAAGGGCGTCACGATTTATCGGTTAGTTTAATAATGGGAACGAAGATGTGTGGAGAAACGATTGCTGATGAGCTCACAGCAACCGTCAACCTATCCAGAGCCGAATTGTTGAAACGATGGGAAACAGCATACAGCCGTTCACCACCCAAAGGCATCAGCCGACGACTTCTTGAATACAGTGCTGCCTATCATATCCAGGCCAAGGCATTTGGCGGCCTGAAGCCGTCTGCTCACCGCAAGCTGCGTGGTACGTCAGCGAAAGTAAAAGTAAGCAAGACAGTATCAATATCGCGGAAATCAACATCGCTCACCCCAGGCACGCGTCTTGTACGTGAGTGGCATGGGAAAACATATACGATCGAGGTCCAGGAGCAGGGGTACTGTTATAACGGTGAGACTTATCTATCGCTTTCCAAGATTGCCAGAACCATCACGGGTACACGCTGGTCTGGCCCCAGGTTCTTTGGGCTATGACCGTTCGTTGCGCCATTTATACTCGTAAGTCCACGGAAGAGGGGCTTGAGCAGGACTTCAACAGTCTCGACGCTCAACGCGAGGCATGTGAAGCCTATGTTCAATCGCAAAAGGGGTTGGGCTGGGTTGTCCAGAAGAAACATTATGATGACGGTGGCATATCCGGCGGCACGTTGGATCGGCCAGCGTTGCAGGCACTGTTATTGGATATAGAACAAGGCAGGGTCGATCTGGTTGTCGTCTACAAAGTTGACCGTCTGACGCGATCACTTATGGACTTCTCTAAGATAATTGAAACTTTTGATGCCCAGAACATTTCCTTTGTCTCAGTCACACAGCAGTTCAATACCGCTAATTCCATGGGACGGTTGACGCTTAACGTGTTGCTGTCTTTCGCTCAGTTTGAGCGCGAGGTTACGACGGAACGCATACGTGACAAGATTGCGGCATCTAAGAAAAAAGGTATGTGGATGGGAGGGCCACTACCACTTGGTTATGAAGTTAATGACCGTAAATTGATTGCCAATGAAACAGAAGCGATGACGGTTCGCCAGATATTCCGTCTTTATACGAAACTCGGGGCCGTGCGTGAGTTGAAAGAGGAGTTGGACCGACGAAGCATTGTCACCAAATATAGGATTCAGAAGAATGGTAAACAGACGGGCGGTAAACTGTTCTCAAGAGGTAATCTCTATCAACTGTTATCCAATCCGATCTATATCGGACGAATTCCCCACAAAGGTGAAACTTATCCGGGCGAGCATGATGCGATCATTGATCAGAATACCTGGGAGACTGCTCAAGCCCTGTTAGCTGGAAATGCCACAATCAGAACTCAAACAACAAATATTAAAGGCTCGTTTCTACTGACTGGGAAAATTTTTGACGAGAATGATAAGCCGCTCTATCAGTCACAAGCCCACAAACACGGTAAACATTACGGTTATTATATCTCCAAACATCTTATGCATGGCGCGCACGAGAATAACGTCGGATGGCGCATTCCTGCGAAGACAATGGAAGAAGCGGTGGTGGCATCTCTATTGAATATGTTCAGAAGCCAATCGCGATTGATGGATATCATGTGTTTGCAAGACCCGAGCATAAATTCACTAACCATGCTGAAGATGCAGGCTGCAAAACTTACCCAACAACTTGAAGAAGGGAACTTGGAAGATAGACGAAATATTCTACAAGCCATTATTCAACGCATAGAACTTGCTTCAAAATCGCTCACGTTGGTTTTAGATAAATCTGGATTGGCGAAGATCTTTGGCGTTAAATGTACCGATGATGCCAGTCCCGCTTCTCTGAATATCCCTATACGTTTGCAGCGTCGGGGTGTGGAAACTAAATTGATCATTGAGAGCCCCGGTGCCGAAAAACGGAATTTTGATATAGATCTATGTCGCCTCATCGGCCAAGCCCGCACGTGGTTTGATCTATTAACTTCGGGAGAAGCGTCTACTGTTAGGGAAATTGCGAAGCGAGAGAACGTAAACGAACATGAGATAACGCGGGTTCTCCACCTCGCATTTCTATCACCTCGGATTGTTGAAGATATTCTAGATGGACGACAGGCAGAGGGTGTAAGTGTCTACAGACTCAGGCGTCTCTCTTCTATTCCATTTGATTGGGCAGAGCAGGTCGAATTGCTCGAAAACCTTCAATAAACACGCTCTGAATTCCACCAAAACCACCCCAGTCTGGCTGTCGAAAGTGCTCAACAGAGACTTTTGGCTGTTTCAGGCCGTTTTGCCTCTTTACCATCGTCTCCAACAATTGACGAGTACACCAAAGCCCCCAGAGCCGCGGGCTTTCGGTGCGATTATAGTCTGGCTGTAGGTTCGTATCAGGAAGATTGGTGGGCCCGGCAGGACTCGAACCTGCAACCAGACGGTTATGAGCCGTCGGCTCTAACCAGTTGAGCTACAGGCCCACCGAAGAGCGGTTTGTTGAAAACCGCCCGTAGTGATTACACCTTTTGCGCCGGAGGTAACAACCCGAAAAGTTGATACTTGGCA
>DGNZ01000020.1 GCA_002389175.1 Rhodospirillaceae bacterium UBA4479
CGCACGACGGAAGGCCCGAACAACATGGCAGGACAATCGGGACAACCCCGCATTGATAATCGTCGAATTTTCACGCGGCAGCAAACCGAACTGGCCCAATTCGCATGACAGCGAAATTTCAATATCCGGCGCTTCATTTTGCACGATCGCCGCGGCGCGGCGTTCCATGTCACCGTTCATCGGCGAAAACACCGAGGTGATCGCAGCGGCTTTGAGGCCGCGTTGCCTAAACGCACGTGCAGCCTCAGCGACGGACTGTTCGTCGAGTGGCGCTATTTCCCGTCCGTCAAACTCATATCCGCCAGCCACCAAATGGGTGTTTCGACCAACTTCCCCGATCAAATCATCAGGCCAGTCGGTCAGCGGTGGAATTGCCGAAGTCGCCGGCAGTGCTAAACGGATAATACCAACGGGTACTAAAGAGCGGCGTTGAATGACCGCATTAGTGAACTGGGTTGTGCCTATCATTACGCAGTCCACATCAGCGCTTTCGACCGCAGCGTCAGCAATAGCCTCTGTGATGGCCGATACGATGCCGCTGTATACATCCGCTGTTGTCGGAGTTTTGCTCCACCCAAGGACACCATTCATACCAAGCACCACCGCATCAGTATTAGTGCCGCCGACGTCCACCCCGATTTTCATGGCATCACCACGCCGTTGTCGGCATTCCAAAAAACATTGACTTCATCATCCAAGTTAAGCCTTGGCAGGTCGGGACGGTTCGCAACCTCCACGCTCAATTCCTGATCCTCAACTTTGATGCGGTACCGAACAACAGACCCTTGATAGATGATCTCACGAACTGTTCCGCGCAATTTGGGTTGTTCGCCTGGCTCCAACGCATACAACCGGATCATCTCTGGCCGCACGAGCAGTGCGATCGCTTGGTCTGGCAAAACCGAATTGTTTTGCGTCAACCGTCCAGTAACCCTTTTACTGCCGATAGCTATTGAACAGACTGGGCCATCAACGGATAAGACAGTGCAGTTCAATAAATTAGATTCACCGATAAATTCGGCAATAAATCGTGATGCAGGCCGTTCATAAATCTCGACTGGCGTGCCAATTTGCAGGATGCGGCCCTGATCCATGACAGCGATGCGGTCTGACATGGTCAAGGCCTCCGATTGGTCATGAGTTACATAAATTGTCGTGATGCCGACAGATTTTTGAATGTTCTTTATCCAGAATTTCATCTCTTCACGCATCTTCTTGTCGAGTGCAGAAAGAGGCTCATCCAGCAGTAAAATCTCAGGTTCAATAACCAATACCCGGGCCAGCGCCACCCGTTGTTTCTGACCGCCAGAAAGCTCACGTTCGTAACGACTTTCAAAGCCAGTCATACCGACCTCAGCCAATGCGGCATCAACCTTTTGTTTTATGTTTGCTCGGGAAAATTTACGTTCAACAAGGCCAAAAGCGATGTTGTCGAATACTGTCATATGTGGAAAAATCGCATAGTTCTGGAATACGATTCCAATGTCCCGCGCTTCTGGTGGCAGTGGCGTGACATCACGGCCATTAACATGAATATGGCCAGTAGTCGGCTTGACAAAGCCAGCCAACATGCGCAGCGTAGTGGATTTGCCGCAGCCAGATGGTCCAAGCAGCGAAAAAAACTCACCTTGTTCGATTTGTAAATCCAAGTCTGCGACGGCCACTGAAGCGCCAAAATGTTTTGAAATTGCGCTGAATTCTACATAGCTCATTATGTTTCCTTAGTGAGTGACCGGGAGTAAATACCCCCGGCCATAAGGTATTACAGACCGAAAATTTGGTTTAATCTGTCTGTTATGTCTGCCTTGTTTTCTACGAAAAAATCCCAGTCTGGGACCCAGTAGGCCGAAACGGCGTCAGGAGTGTTAGTTGCTCCTTCGGCAGCGAGTGCTGAGGGCATGGCGGCTTTCCCGTTGGTCGGACGCCACAGGAATTCTTCACCAAAAGGTTCAAGGAAATCAGGCGACAACGTTCGGTTCAAGAGCGCGAGTGCTAGCTTTTTCTGCATAGGTTCAGAGTACCGACTGATTGTTTTGGTTTGTGTCAAAATTGGCTTGCTGTCCCATTCCCAGATATCAACTGGTGCACCTTGCTTTTTAAGGGTCAATGCTTCACCTTCGATATGCACCGCAACGTCAACCTCACCACGTTCCAACAACGAGAGCATGTTGAAAGTGAACTCGCTGATCTTCATTGGCATGGCGTCCTCAAGCGCTTTGAAGGCGGCTTCCATGTCATACTGATCTTTTCCGAACTCCTTGGCTGTCGCCATAAAGAAAGCATGCATCAGGCCATTTTCTGTAGCGTAGGTGCCGCGTTTATTAGCAAACCGCGCCGCAAAGAAGTCGCGGAAATTATTTACGGGAGCACCGCGATCTGTTCGGTAAGCATAGACGTAAGGTTGATAAGCCCAAGTTACTCCAGCACCGCTGGCAAAGGCAAAATCCCAGCAATCGGCAGCGTTGGGAACGTTTGCTTTGATCTCTTCTGTTGTTAAGAAAAAATCGCCTGCTGCATTGGTTTGCATCAGATTGGGCAAATTCCAATTGGCAACATCATAAACTGGATCTTTTGCGCCTTGAGTTACAAATTTTGGGAACCATGGGAATGAACTGTCCCAGTTCAGTTTGCAATTAAAGTCTTTTTCAAACTGATCAGTCAGTCCCTTACGTACGAACTCTTCCCAGCCACCGCCCCATTCCGCGACGTTGATCGTGGCTCCACCCGCATCGAACGTTCCTCCATCATAGACAACATCCTGTGCCCAGGCATGGTTAATGTAAAACATGTTAGGGATGGTCGCGGCAGCTCCTAGAGCAACGCCACCTTTCAGAATGGATCGTCTACTGTGTGTTTTTTCTATGGTCATCTTTCTTTCTCCTTTGGTTGGTAGTTAAAGTTAATCTTCTTGCGGTTCCATCAAGCGACGGATGTTCACCAGCCGGTTAGTTAGCAAAACCGAGGCGATGACTAGGGTGATTGCAAAGATGCCCGCTGCGGCAGCATCCGGTTCAAATTTGTAACGCAGCGAATTATACATCGCGATTGGCAGCGGCTCAGAATTGGGGGCTGACAGAAACAGCGACACCTCAAATTGGCCGAAGCTGACGATAAAGGCAAAGATTGATCCCGCCTGAATACCTTGCGTAATATTCGGGAAGGTGATCTTGTGAAAAGCCCGCAGCGGAGATGCACCGAGGCTTCGCCCAGCTTCCTCAAGGGAGACATCAAATGTCGCGAGAGATGCGCCAACAGTCCCAATTACATATGGCGTTGAATACAGGATATGGCCGATCCACAATCCCCAGATCGTACGCGAAATGCCCAGTCCGCTCGTGATAAAGAACGCATAGAGTGCAAATCCGACAACGACACCGGGCAGGACCACCGGGGACAAAAAGAATGCTCGCAATGCCGCGCGTCCCACAAAACGTGAGCGTGCAAGGAAGAGTGCCGCGGCCGTTCCAAGAATGGTCGAAACCACCATGGTCATCAAAGCAAGTTTGAATGAAAAGAAGAATGCCGACAGGTATTTTTCGGAATTGAGAAAAGAGATGACCCACCTGAGCGACAGCCCTTTGGGTGGGAAGGTCAAAAACTCTCCGGTAGTCAGGCCAGCCAAAACCACAACAAGGATTGGAAACAGCAGGTAGCAGAAACCCAGGATGGCAAGCACCAGAATTGGCAAGGGTATCTTGCGTTCCATCAAGCAAGCCCTCCTGAACTACGATTTCCAAGTTTGAGATAGACCACTACGGCCGTGGCGCTGATCAGAAATAGGATCACAGCAATAGTTGCGCCAAACTGAAATCGCGCGCTTTGTGCGACCTGCTGGTAGATATGGATCGGCAAGACCCCGACGCGAAATCCGCCCATCAGTGCGGGCACAATATAAGACGAGATCGACAATGCAAAAACCAGCAAGGACCCGGACAGGATACCCGGCATTGACGCAGGCAACGTGACTCGCGTAAACGCCTTAATGCGTGATGCGCCAAGTGAGCGTGCAGCTTCTTCAAGACTGGGGGGGATACCTTTGATCACCCCGAGAAGCGTCAGGATCATGAACGGCAGTGCGAACTGAACAAGGCCAAAAACCACACCGCGAAAATTATACATCAGGGCGACGGGATCATCTGTTAGCCCCATGGCTTGCAATATCTGGTTGATCAGCCCGTTGTCGCCAAGGATGACCATCATTCCATACAGTCGAATTACCATGTCGAGTTGCATCGACGCCAGCACAAGAATCAGCAGAAACGTGTTGCGCGCAGGGTTTTCCGTTTTGGCGATCACGTAGGCCATCGGATAGGCGACAATCAATGTAATCACAGAGACGATACCAGCCAGAAAAATCGAGCGCCCGGCTGCCATCAGGTAGTTTGAGCGCGAGAAAAAGCGGATGTAGTTGTCGAAAGTCAGGTCGGAGATCAAGGCAACTTGCCCAACCTTCGCCGGATTGAAAGAAGTTGCAAAAAGCAGCCCAACTGGAATAACAAAAAACAACATGAAAAACACGATCAGCGGTACGACGAGCAACCATTTGAATTGGTGTTGGGAAAGGCTATTTGATCTGACTGCAATAGTATTCATCAACCCTTTGTCCCCCGCATCAAAGCATTTAGGGCGCGCCATTCGTCGAAACCGGCGATAAGCTTGGGGCCGGGGTAAGGATAAATCTCTTTATCAGTCTTTTGACCGTTTTGAACGGCATCATGTGCGACAATAATGGCGTTGGGTAGAGGATCAATGACTTTGATCCCATCAAGTTGAAGACTAACGTCATGCGCAAATCCAAGCATCCCTGTACAGCCAAAGACAATGGAAGTTGCTCCACGTTTTACGACTCTCTTTGACCCTTCAATAGTTGCAGCGATCGCTATCTCTCTATCTGTTTCGAGGGCTAAAACTGGGATGCCAATGCCAAGTGTTTCACTCAACATGTCTGCAAGACCATATTTGGCCGCTAAATCGGCAAAGGCACGTTCTTGGCGCTGCAAGACTGTAACGACAGCAAAACTGGTGCTCGCAGCTCGCATTGCTGCCTCACCACAGCCAATTACTGGGATCAAAACGGCCTCGCGAGCCGCGTCAAGGCCCGGGTCAAGCATGCAGTCGATTACGATAGCATCGGCACCGTCCGCTTGGGCTTTTATCGCGGCATCGACAATACCAGGTGCTGCTAAGACTTCATCAACCGCAGATTCAATCGAAGACGGACCTTGTAAGATCTTAACAACAGTTACGTTGCATCCGTCAGGCGCGGGCAAGGCAGCTGCACGAAAGCCTTCTGTTACGATTGGCGTGATGACATGAACACTGCTCAAAAACGAATCTCCCTAATCAAGGGTATCTCTTCTCTCCGATATTGCTCATAAAGCCCAAGCGCAGCGACTACCCAAACGGGTAGTTATCGATTAATGACACCCAATTCCCTTGCTTGATTAACTGCGCGGGCCCGGCTGCTGACATGTAATTCACTGTAAATGTGCTTGAGGTGGTATTTGACCG
>DGNZ01000152.1 GCA_002389175.1 Rhodospirillaceae bacterium UBA4479
CCTGCCTTTTCCATTCTTGTGCTAACGTCTTGCCTCTACTGGCGTGATCGGAGTGCGACTGTCAAGGTAGGACTATTTGGTAGCCAGAACGCGGAAAATGGACGCACACAGTACCCACATCGTCGGTGGTACGTTCTATAACGACCGTCTCTGCATTCGCAAAACGTATTTTACCGGCGACAGGTTGCTCGCCGCCATTGACGTCAGGGCGGATTGTTACGGTTTGTCCAACTGACAAACCCTGCGGATCGTAGTCGGTTACGCCAGTCTCGGCCGTTGGTTCCAGTCCTCTTGCGCGCGAAATGGCATCCAAGGGAGCCATTTCACTGGGGGTGCCATGGCCAATCGCACGGATATTTTCCTCCCAGCGAACTAGGTCTGTAAACTCGGACAAAAACGATGGTCCTTCTGCCCATCGGCCGCGTAGAAACCAAACCACATGGTAGAACTGTGCGTCTATCGCCGCAGGTTTTGCGCCCAGCAAGAACGCCCGCCCATCCGACATTTGCGCGTTCAGCCATGAAAGGGGTGCGCGCATTTGAGACACCAGATGCGGCAGTTCAGCATTGGCCTGTTTCAGCGCTGCAGCCCAGTCCTCGCCGAGATAAAGTCGCCCGCGATCCGCAGCAAAGTCTTTGTCTAAATTATCCCCAGCCGCACCCAGAACGTGTCGCACTGTTTGGTCAAACAAGGTCCCATCTGTCCATCTGCTGAGACACCACATCAAGCCCTGCTCGGACGTGGGCATTAGGGAGGGCGAAGGGTAGCGCCGTTCAAGTTCGCGGATGATGCATTGGCTGTCGCAGTAGATGTCCGCACCAATCTGCATTACCGGTGTACGTCGATACCCGCCGGTAAGGGCAGTTAGCGTGGGTTTAGGTGGTAGGCGTGGAATTTCCACGCTGCGCCATGCAATTCCTTTTATGCCAAATACGACCCTGACTTTTTCCGCCACAGGAGATTGCGGGTAAGCATGGAAGATCACTTCGGATGATTGATCGGACAATTTGTGTTCCTTTTTCAAATATTCGCTCATGGTCAAGCCGTAAATTTTTAGATCACAGCCGGAATGTCATCTATGAATTGGCACGTATCTTTCTGATTTAGTGACTATAATGTTAACTGCTTAATTCGATGGCGTAGTCAGCAACATCTTCTAATGAAGTCCCAATTTGGTGCGGTTCGACGCCAAGGCGTTCCAATGGAAGCCCGTATCGATTGAGCCAGATGGTGCGGTAACCGAACCAGGTTGCTCCACAGATGTCCCAGCAGTTCGACGAAACGAACAGTATTTCTTTCGTATGACAGCTCAAAGCATCCGGTCCCATTTGATACGCTTCTGGCGCTGTCTTGAAACGTTTTACGGCATCGACGCTTAAAATATGCTCGAAATATCCCTCAAGCCCCCTACGCCTCTATTGGGCTTGATAGCGCGGATTCTCCTTCTGGTTCTTCTAAAGAACTGTTGGCAGCTTACGAACAGAATATTCGAGTGTAATCCGCCGGTTTCGCTTTGGATCTTCAAGTTCCATTTTGTAAGCATGCGAAGGTCTAACACCACCGATTGCCCCAAGCGTCCCACAGAGCATCGCTGAGTTGTCCCCCATGCCAGAGCGGCTGATCAGTTTTTGCAACGGCAAGATGTTTGAGAGAGCGCCCACTTGATAGCTGACCCAGTTTCCGTCTTCTTTGATTGAGCAGTGCAGTATTAAGGTGTCCAAGTCTGCATCGACCTCGCACAATCGCCAAACGTCCTTGGCCGCGGGTTTTGCGCAAATCTGCTTTGAAGCCGCGACTGAATATGCCTCCAAACCGCGGTCAGTGTGATCAGATGCTAAGCCGAGCCACAAGGCACCAGCACTTTGTATGATGAGCGGTTCAACCTCTCCCGATGTTTCTGGTCCAAGCACTTCGATGGTGTTTGCATGAACGAGAAGACTGCTGGATACGCGGTAATAGAGTGGCACCTCGCTTGGCGGCGCCACCCCGATCTCCGCAAGCTCGTCGATATGATGCTGCACTGCATCAGCATTTCGACCAGTCCAACCGGCAACGTAGAGGTGCTCAACGGTAAGGTCTATTTCTGAGCCAGAGTGATAAAACTTCATAGGTTTGCCTTCCCAAAACCACCGCCGCCGGGTGTTTTCATGATAAATGAATCGCCTGGCTCCAATTCCACCTGGTCGTTCCCGTCCAGCAGCTCAAACACCCCATTTGACCGCTGCACGGCGTTTTCACCGGTGGCACCTGGGGACCCGCCATGTGTCCCGTGGGGTGCGACAACGCGGTGCGAGCTGAGCGTTGTGACGGTCATTGCCTCATTAAAGGTCAACCGTCGCACGATGCCGTCGCCGCCAACAAACGCACCTGCGCCGCCGGAACCGTGTCGAATAGCGAATTCATCGACACGAACAGGGAAACGGGTTTCAAGCACTTCCGGGTCTGTCATGCGGGTGTTGGTCATGTGGCTATGGACCGCGCTTGTTCCGTGAAAACCGTTACCCGCCCCAGTGCCGCCGCAAATGGTCTCGTAGTTCTGGAACACGTCATTGCCGTAGACAAAGTTGTTCATCGTGCCCTGAGAGCTCGCAATCACACCAAGTGCACCGTAAAGCGCCTCCGCAATGGATTGGCTGACCTCGGTATTGCCAGATATAACGGCGGCGGGGGCACGGGGGTTGATCATCGACCCTTCGGGCACAATCAACTCCAACGGTTTAAGACAGCCTTCGTTCATCGGAATATCGCGGCCAACAAGTGTACGGAACACGTAAAGGACGACAGCCCGACAGATCGAAAGCGGCGCGTTATAGTTCAGCGGGCTTTGTCGCGAAGTGCCGGTGAAATCAATCGTCGCGCTGCGATTTGATTTGTTGACCGTGATGGCCACGTTGATTTGAGCGCCGCCGTCCATCGGATAGCTGAATGAGCAGTCTTTCAAAACGTCCAGAATACGCCGAACGCTTTCTTCGGCATTATCTTGAACATGCCCCATATAGGCACGAACGGCCTCAATTCCGAACTGGGTCGTGATCTTCTGCAACTCTGCAACGCCCGTCGCATTCGCTGCGATCTGTGCGGCTAAGTCAGCCATGTTCTGGTCGACATTGCGGCAAGGATACGTACCAGAGGCAAGCAAATCACGCGTCTCGGGGTCCCGCAACTGCCCCTGCTCGACGAGGAGGAAGTTGTCGATCACCACGCCTTCCTCCTCAATAACCCGGCTGTCCGGGGGCGCTGACCCGGGTGTCTTGCCGCCGATGTCGGCATGATGGCCACGCGAGGCGACAGTGTAGATGATGGTGGCACCAGTGGCATCAAAAACGGGCGTGATCACCGTCACGTCCGGCAAGTGCGTGCCGCCGTTAAAGGGATTGTTCATCATGAACACATCGCCGGGCCGGATCTTGCCTACATTCTCTCGCAGAACGGTGCGGACGCTTTCAGACATAGAGCCGAGGTGAACAGGAACATGCGGGGCATTGGCCACCAGATCGCCGTTTTGGTCAAAGATCGCGCAAGAAAAATCGTAGCGTTCCTTGATGTTCACCGAATAAGCGGTGTTGGCGAGTGTGGCCCCCATCTGTTCGGCAATGGACATGAACAGGTTGTTGAACACCTCCAGCATGACGGGATCAACAGATGTGCCGATCGCCTCGGCCCGGGCGATGGGGGTGGTGCGTTCAAGGACTAAGTTACCGCCCGCCGCACAGGTGGCGCGCCAGCCGGGTTCAATCACATTGGTGCCGGTGGGCTCTGTCAGGATCGCGGGGCCTTCAACGGTTTGGCCAAGGGCCAGCGTGGTGCGGTCAACAAGCGAGACGTCTTGCCATGTTCCATCGAAACAGACAGCTACCGTCGTCTCATCTAACCCCGCGCCTTGCGTATCGGGTAGGCTTACCTGTTCACCGGTCCGACCAACGGCTTCGACCACCAACACGTCGATGATGAGATCGCTTGTGTCCGGCGCAAAGCCGAACCTTTGTTGGTGTGCGTCAACAAAGGCGGCTTCCATGTCTGAGGCTGTTCCGAAGGCGACTTCGAGGCTTTGTTGCGCGCCACGTGGCCGGATTTGGACGCGCTTGAGGATGTCGATGTCTGAGAGTGCGATGCCCTGTTCACTCACTTCGGCGCGGGCGCTTTGCGCTAACTCTGCCAAGGCAGATGCCGCCTCGGTGTCGTTTAGTGGTTTTTCAAACTGCCGCTCGCGCATGGCGCGGACATCTGCAAGGCCCATGCCAAAGGCCGACAAAACTCCCGCGAAGGGGTGAATGAAAATACGTTCCATCCCCAAGGCATCGGCCACAAGGCAGGCATGTTGCCCGCCCGCACCGCCGAAGCAGTTCATTGTGTATTGGGTCACGTCATAGCCGCGCTGCACGCTTATTTTCTTGATTGCATTCGCCATGTTTTCTACTGCGATGCGCAGGAACCCGATCGCGATATCCTCGGGCGTTTTGCCATCCCCGATCTGTTCAGCAAGTGCCTCAAACTTCTCGCAAACAGCGTCGATATCAAGCGGCTGATCGGCGTTCGGGCCAAACACATGCGGAAAATGATCCGGGTTCAACTTACCCAAAAGCACGTTGCAGTCAGTCACGGTCAGCGGGCCACCACGGCGATAGGCTGCCGGGCCGGGGTTGGCCCCGGCACTTTCCGGACCGACCTGCATACGGCCATCGCGATAGGACAGGATCGACCCACCACCCGCCGCAACGGTATGGATCGACATCATCGGTGCGCGCATCCGCACACCGGCCACTTCGGTTTCAAACGAGCGTTCAAATTCACCGGCGTAATGGCAGACATCCGTCGAGGTGCCGCCCATGTCAAAACCGATAAGCTTTTCATAGCCCAACTCACCAGCAGAGCGAACCATACCGACAACACCCCCGGCCGGGCCGGACAGGATCGCATCCCGTCCGTGAAACAAGCGCGCGTCGGTCAGTCCGCCGTTGGATTGCATGAACATCAGCCGTTCGCAGCCGCCCGAATGTGCGCCCAAAGCGTTCGCAACCTGGTCAACATATCGGCGCAGGATTGGTGACAAGTAGGCATCGACAACTGCCGTATCCCCACGCCCGACCAACTTTATCAATGGGCTGACCTCGTGACTGAGCGAGATTTGTGTGAAGCCGGATTGTTTAGCCATATCGCCCAAGCGTTGTTCATGGTCCGGGAAGCGATAGCTGTGCATCAGGGCGATAGCGACGGATCGATAGCCTTTGCCATACGCGCGGGAAAGCGCTTCGCGGGCTGCGGTCGTATCTAGTGGCGCGACGATGTTGCCCTCGGCATCAAAGCGTTCGTCCACTTCTACCACATCTTCGTAGAGCAGCTCTGGCAGCACAATATTGAGATCAAAGAGCTTCGGGCGGTTCTGATACCCAATCCGCAGCAGGTCTTTCATGCCCTTGGTGATGAAGAGCACCGTCTTTTCGCCCTTACGTTCCAGCAGCGCGTTGGTGGCGACGGTTGTGCCCATCTTAACGGCTTCGATCAGGCCGGTTGGCACGGTGGCGTCTGCTTTCAGGTCAAGAATTTCGCGAATGCCATGCACCGCGGCGTCCTGATAGGCTTCGGGGTTCTCAGACAGCAGTTTATGTGTCCGCAGATCACCCTTTGGCGATTTTGCCACGATGTCCGTGAACGTGCCGCCGCGATCTACCCAAAATTGCCACATGAGACGGTTCTCCTTTGTTTGCAGCCCTCGGGGCCGCATTTTTTCAGTAAAATTGATGGCCGAAACGCTAGCCGAGCAAACTTGGCAGCCAGAGCGCCATCTCGGGGAAGGCAATAAGCGCAAATGCCATGATCAGCATCACAAGCGCATAGGGTGCGGCGCCCAACATCACCTCGCCGATATTGCCTGATTTACGCGCGCCTTGGACGACATAAAGGTTGAGGCCCACTGGCGGTGTGATCAGCGCCATTTCGATTAGGACAATCATCAGGATGCCGAACCAAACCGCGTCATACCCCTGCGCCAGAACCATCGGGACAATGATGGGGATCGTAACAACCATCAGCGACAGCGTTTCGATGAAAAATCCCAAGACGATGTACAATACCACGACAACCAGAATGAACCCGATCGGTCCAAGGCCCAGCCCCTCCATAAAGGCAGTCAGTTCGCGACCAAGGCCCGCCGAGGAAAGGGTGAAATTCAGGAAGGAGGCGCCGATGATGATCAGCATGATCATGGAGGTGATTTTAATGGTCCCAAGCAGGCTCTTGCGTAGCATCGTCCAGTTCACGCCGCCGAATGCGGCAGCGATCAAGAAGGCACCTGCGACGCCCACCGCAGCGGCTTCTGTCGGGGTGGCCCAGCCGCGATAGATGGACCCCACGATTAGCCCGAACAGGATCAGGATCGGGAGCAGATCGATCA
>DGNZ01000033.1 GCA_002389175.1 Rhodospirillaceae bacterium UBA4479
ATTGGCGGGCGCACTTGACCGATCTGCGTTTGCCCCTAAGGCAGCTTTCAGTGCTTCGCTGCAGCAACGAAATGCGCCTGTAGTGGAGAGTGGACGCTCGAACAATTATGGCCGAGACTGAGTTTGCAAGTCGTCAACAATTGGAAGACAGACATAAAACGATCGCCTGTGTTTCGGTAACATGCCACTAAATTGAATTTCTATTCCTAGATCGAGACGGACACAAATTAAATTTGATCAGACAAGTCTTCGAAGAAGCGTCTCACGGTTTTTATAGCGCCAAATTTCAATGAGCTGCTCCTGACGTAAATGCCAGCATCACGCCGAGGCATCCCTTTATGCGTAGGCCGGATGACCAGACCGTCCTTCTCCACAAACCTCTCAAGTTGCAGTGGTGCGGACATGATAAAGCTGCCGCTTTTTACAAGTTGAACACCTGTTGCGAATGACGTGGTGCGGATCGTTATAAGTGAGCTCTTACTGCCTTTGGGCAGCGTGTATCGCTCGATGGATCGCTCGGTGACCGGATCGGTAACGAAACTGACCCAGTCGTAGTTTTTAAAGCGCGCGGGATCGACAGTCTCGCCTTGTGAATTGGGGTCATCGTCCCTCATGACAATCCCGTGCTCGATTTGCATCAAGACATGTGCGGCAACCGAGTTGTCAATTTTTTCCTCCGGAATCATGCCGAGATAAACATCGATTTCGCCCGAGATAAGCTGTTCCGCAGGTTCTTCATTATTCAACGTCCGTAAGTCGATGTTCAAACCGGGGAATTCTTGTTTCAGCGCCCCGATCAATCTCGCCGCCCAGTTGAGGTGGAACACGGGGCCCGCGCCGATCCTTAGATTGGAAAGGCCTGCAGAGGCGATTGCCGAGATCTCATCTTTGCCATCTCGGTATTCTCGCTCGATCAGTCTCGCTCGTGCCAGGAACATCTCTCCTGCCTCGGTTAGGGACATCCCGCGATACTCACGAAGGAACAAGGCGGTACCGAGTTCGTGTTCAAGATTTATAATCCGTTTTGTCACCGCAGATTGAGCGACGTTCAGGTGTTTTGCGGCGGCTGTAATTGTGCCGTTTCTGGCGACAGCCAAGAATGCAGTAAGCTGTTTGTCCATATGGTATTCCAATTTGTGATGGAGCTAGTTCCAGATTGAATTATACAGACTAGCACTTTCTGCGTAATGTATCAATTGAGACGGCGATGTTCTGGGGAGGCAGCTTGTGAGAACGGTTTTCGTACTTTTTGATTCCCTGAATCGTATGGCGCTTGGTGCCTACGGCGGCACGTCGATTGCGACCCCAAACTTTGACCGGTTTTCGAGAAAATCCGTGACCTTTGACAAGCACTATGTCGGCTCGCTGCCATGCATGCCCGCTCGGCGCGATATGCATACCGGTAGGCTGAATTTTACCCATCGCAATTGGGGGCCACTTGAACCGTTCGATGAAAGCTTTGCCCGGATACTCAGCAACAACAGTGTATACACACATCTAATTTCGGACCATCTGCACTATTTCGAGAACGGTGGTTGGGGCTATGCAAACACTTTTGACAGTTGGGATTTCGTGCGCGGTCAGGAGTACGACGCACTGAAGGTCATGGTGCGCCCACCGGTCGAACGCCTTCGTGAGCGCTTCGACGACAGGCACTACCCGTTGCACAAGCTGCCCAATGAGGGTGCAATCACACGGGGCAATGCCGACAAGACAGCCTTTAAAAGGATGCGCGGGGCAATTACCGAAGAGTCCTTGACCGAGGAAGACGAATTCCCGACGGCCAAGTGCTTTGCAAAGGCATTCGATTTCCTCAACACCAACCGTGGCGAGGACGACTGGTTCTTGCAGCTTGAATGCTTCGATCCTCACGAGCCGTTCGTTGCACCTGAGCGGTTCAAGACAGCTTATGACACTGGTTATCAGGGCAAAATTCTCGACTGGCCGCTCTACGAGAAGAATGCTAATTCAGCTGAAGAGATAGCAGCCATACGCGGCAACTACGCGGCTCTTGTAGCGATGTGCGATGAATATTTCGGGCGCCTTCTGGACTATTTCGATGAACATGATCTGTGGAAAGACACGGCGTTGGTCCTGACAACGGATCACGGATTCCTATTGTCCGAGCACGATTGGTGGGCCAAGAACCGGATGCCTTATTATGAAGAGATTAGCCACATCCCGTTGATGGTCTGGCATCCTGAACAAGGCGCAAAAGCTGGCGAACGACGCCAGTCGTTGACGCAGACCACTGATTTGATGCCCACGATCCTAGAACTGCACGGCTGCACGGTTCCGGATACCGTCACAGGATATTCGATCCTCCCGATGCTGAAAGAAGAGGTTCCCGTTCGGAACAGTTTGATTTTTGGCATGTTTGGTGGTCCCGTCGGTATAACCGATGGGACTTACACCTATTACCGATACCCAGTGGATATTTCAGGCAAGAACCTGCATCTCTACACGCTGATGCCTGCCCACATGATCGATCTATTTGACATCAGTGAACTACAATCATGCGAGCTGGCGCAGCCTTTCAATTTCACCAAAGGGGCACCGATGCTCAGGATGAAGCTCGATCCGAAGAATACGCAAGTGGGCCAAGACGGTGACACGTTGGAAGATTGTGAGACCACGCTCTACGACGTTGCCGCAGACCCACGTCAAGAAAACCCGCTTGATGACGCCGCCCTGGAAACGCGCCTGGAGGCAGAGATAGCCCATCATTTCGCGCTGCATGACGCACCGCCTGAACTGTTTAACCATTTCGATTTAGCGCAACCTGGTGTCGCGCTAGCGGGAGATTAATTCGTAACCAAGTCCAAAATCTATGGGAGGAAAATATGGAATTTTTAGGAACACTTAAAGGCTTACTTCTGACGGGCGCCGTTTTGGCGGTGTCCACCACCGGTGCGCTTGCGGAATTCCCCGAGCGCAATATTGAGGTCATTCACCCCTGGGGCCCTGGCAATGCGATGGCCATGAGCCAAGTCGTTGCCAAGGCCATGGGTGAAGAGCTTGGCACGGATATGCCAGTGATCTCGCTGCCGGGTGCGGCCGGAACTAAGGCGCAGACGACGGCTATGGGAAAACCTGCTGATGGCTACACGGTCTTTGACGGTTATGTTGCTCCGCTGGTTCTGCAACCGATCCTTGGCAACGCAGACTGGAATTTCAAAGATTTCAAACCGCTTAGTGCCGCTGTGGCAAATGCGTTTGCTATCGCCGGACAAGTGGGTGAAGGGCGTTGGTCAAACTTTGAAGAGATGATGGCCTATTGCCAAGAAAACCGCGGCGAGTTGCGCTATTCTTCGGGGTCGCGCAACAACCTGCCGCATATGGTTATCGCAAAAGCATTGCAGGGCTATGATTGCGTGGCGCAAAACGTGCCCTACACTCAGGATGGTAACGTCTTCAAGGACCTTGGATCAAAAGTTCTG
>DGNZ01000186.1 GCA_002389175.1 Rhodospirillaceae bacterium UBA4479
CGCCAAAAAATGCTGAAAAAAATGATCAAATTGATCGCGGCTGGAAATATCGCTGCTGTGCTGATTTTGAGCCTGATAAGCCCTGCAATATCAGCCGAACCCTACAAAGTCTTGGTCGTGATGAGTTACGAAGAAGAAAATCCGTGGGTGCGAGAAATCAAAACGGGTATCGAAGGCGCGTTGGGGGACACGTCCGATGTTTCATAAATATACATGGACACAAAACTTAATTTGGCGGGCGGTCCTAAAAAAGCAGCACTGGCATTTGCAAAATTCACAGAACTCAAACCCGATGGTGTTATCACCGCGGATGACAATGCCCAAAGCATGTTCGTGCTGCCGTATTTAATCGGAAAAACGGACATCCCGATTATGTTCTGCGGGGTAAATGCGACACCGGATAAGTACGGGTATCCGGCACTCAATGTTTCCGGAATTTTAGAGCGTGGCCATGTTCGCCAGACCATCGCGTATCTTCAACAACTTGACCCTAAGATTGAATCGATCAGCTTCGTCACCCACGACGGCCCGTCTGGGCGGGCGCTCAAAAATCAGGTTGAGGTGGAATCCCAAAACTACACGGCGACCATAAAAGGCTTTCATTTGGTCAAAACGGGGGATCAGCTTCGTGCGCTTGGGAAAAGATTGCAGTTCGAAACCGACGCCATATTCATCGACAGCCTAGAAGGTATCGAAGATTCAACCGGGCGTGGGACAACAAACAAAGATGCCCTGCGAATCTTGATGGATGCATTCCAGGGGCCGGTTGTGGGCGCGAACCGTTACCATGTTGAACAGGGGGCGCTGACGGCTTTGGTGAAGACGGGCGAGGAACAGGGGCGCACAGCGGCAGAAATGTTGCTAAGCGCTATGCAGGGCACCCCCATTGCTGCTTTGCCAATCACTCATAATCATCGGGGGCGTCGTGTGATCAATGTGGCGACGATGCGCAATCTTCAGATGCGACCTCGCCCGATTGATCTTCGCGGTGCGGCGCTCGTGAATACGCAAGATTGATGTACTGAATGACATCGTCCCAACCCCTGAGTGCTAAGAACACAATCCGAAGCAAGCTTTTGCTGGTTGCGGGGGTGTTGTTTTTGGGGGTGGCTGCCGTGGTGGCTATTGTATTGGTGTCCAACGCCCGACTGCATAGCTTGGCGACAGGCGTTGCAGAAACCCAGATGTCGGCGTTGAGCGACAACGCGGCGGTGTCCCGCGAGATCACGGCACTGTTCAAAGATATTGAACTGATCGATCGGTCGTTTTTTAGCCGCGAAAAAGCCTGGGGCAACGATGAAAGCTGGTTCGGATTGGATTATGCGGCAGCACTCGAACATACCGACAACCCAAAGCTGGTTGCAGCCTTGGGCGACGTCAAAAAAGCACTCCACGATTTTCTACAATCCATTCGCCAGGTCACCCAACATATGGAAACGCGCCAATCGCTGTCCGATCAAATTTGGATGCGACTGGATGCCTTTGAAGCGGATATCAGCGACTGGTTAATCCATGCGACCCTTAATGGGGATCGCACAGATGGGATTGATCAGGTGCTGGCACTAAACACGGCATTCCGTGAATCCATGTTGCTGATCGAACGCCAACACGGCCATGCCCAGGAAGCTTATGTCGAGCGTAGTGCACTGGTGGAACGCACGATTGTGCTGAGGCTGATTGACGATTTGTATCAGCGTCTGCAGTCACTGACGGCGTCTGAGCCCAATATTGCCGATCACGGCAGGGCGATCGCAACACTGGTTATGCGCTATCGTGCTGCCGCAGACACCTTATATCAAACACTCGCGAAACAAGGCGACTCCTATGAAACATTGGCGGAGGCCAAGGCAAATACGCTTTACGTAATGCGGGAACTTTCCGAGGAAACAGAACAGCGGATCGAAAAATCACGTCAAGAGATCGATGAAATTTTCACGATGACCGGGGTGATCGCAGTTGTTTTGTCCATAGTGGTGATCGTGGGGGTTGCCATCGTGATGATCACAATGATTCGTCGGCATTTCCAGCACCCGCTATTGCAAATGACAAAAGGCATCGAAGGTTTTTCTGATGGTAATTTCAGCGGTCGTATTCAGTTGGGTCGCAATGATGAATGGTCGTCATTGGAGCAAGCGTTCAACGCTATGGCCGAGAATGCCGAGACTCTTTTGAAAGACCTTTCGACTGAGATCGCAACCCGTGAGCGGATCGAGGCAGATCTGCGTGATCAGCGCCGGTTCTTGGAATCGATTTTGGAAAATATCCCATCAACGATCTTCGTTAAAGATGCCGAAAACCTTAGGTATATACGTCTGAACAAAGCGGGAGAAGGTTTGCTGGGCGCATCGCGTGATCACGTCATTGGTAAAACCGACAGTGATCTTTTTGATGCCGAAAACGCTAGGAATTCATCGCCGAAGATCGGACCGTTCTGGAAGAATCTGGGTACTTGGATGTACCCGAGGAGTTGCGGGCGACGGTATCGCGCGGCGATGTTTATCATCACACACGTAAAGTGCGGATCACGGATGATGATGGGAAGCCGATTTACCTGTTGGGTATTTCCGATGATATCTCTGAGAAAATCAAAGCTGATGAAGTTCTCCGCGCGGCGCTGGACAGTGCAGAGCGTGCCAACCGGGCCAAGTCCGAATTCCTGGCATCCATGAGCCACGAGCTGCGCACGCCGCTGAACGCCATTATCGGTTTCGCGCAGGTCATGCTCGTCGAGGTCTTTGGGAAGCACACCAGTCCGAAGTATCTGGAATATGCCGGCGACATTGAGCGTTCCAGCAGCCACCTTTTGGGGATCATCAACGACATCCTTGATCTGTCCAAGATCGAAGCGGGGCAGTTTAATCTGGACGCTGAAGACATTGATCTTACCGCCAGCATTAACGAATGCATCAAACTGGTGGCCATAGGCGATCATGCAAATGACGGACGCTTCATCGTTGATATCCCGCCCGCACTGTCATCGATCTATACTGACCCACAAGCGTTTCGCCAGATCATGATCAACATCATATCCAATGCGGATAAATACACGCCGGCGGATGGCAAGATTACCGTCACAGCAACGCCTGGTGATGACGACGCGACCATTGTCGAAGTGGCCGACACAGGATCGGGGATCGCTGAAAAAGATTTAGAACGCGTGTTGGAACCGTTTGGTCAGGCGCGTGGTAATGTGAACCTCACCCACCAGGGGACGGGTTTGGGGTTGTCGATTTCGTCCAAGCTGATGGCCTTGCAAGGCGGAACGCTTGTCATTGAAAGTGAGTTTGGGCAGGGCACGCGGGTATTTTTGACGTTCCCGGACAAGCCCGCTCAACTTATCTAATACGCGACCGATTGATGGCTGATCAATAATGCGGCGGGGCTTGATCTTCCTCGGGGGGCAGATCGGCCTTGGTCGCATCTAACCGTCCAAGCTCACGTCTCAGTTTTTCGATCTCTTTCCACTGTTGATTGATCATCTCGCTTAAATCAGTGATCGTCTGGTCCTGATGGGCCAATGCCATTTCCAACTCATTCACGCGGTCTTCTGTATCCATGGTCTTTTTTCCTGGGCCTAGCGGGTTGCGCCGCGGGCACCAATTTCCCACAGATCGACAACGCGGCCTTCTTGGACCACGACATACCAGTCGTACAGGTTGACCGTGGGGTCGCAGTGGCCGGGGATCAGGCGAATTTTCTCGCCCAGGACCGCTTCGCGGGCAGCCTCGGTGGTGTTAATTTTGCCATGATCATCGGATGGACGCTCATAGGTCGCACCTGGAATATCGGCGACCCACGGCATGCCTTGGTCATTGCCCAATGCCTTGTGACCCGCATCGACGATGCCGCCGCCGGGTTTGGTGGCACTCATCACCGTCGCCAGGACGTATAGGCTGTGACGGAACTCATCAAACGCGCCGCCGTCCATACCCTGGTTCTGGGCGTAATCGGCATCCATAAAAATATACGATCCGCATTGTAGTTCGTGATACAGGCCGCTGTTGGCTTCGAACCGGAAACTGCCGGTACCGGCACCTGTGACGGTGTCGGCCTGAATGCCGCGTGCTGCCAACGCATCAAGCGTCAGTTTCACGTTATCGCAGGCATTGCCGATGGCGGCACCGCGCTCGTTGATGGTGCGAATGTGCTGGGCTGATCCTTGGTAGGCTTGAAGACCTGCGAAGTTGAGACCCTCTTCGGCGACGACCACGGCGGCCAACTCGGCACCATCCTCGCCTGGATTTACACCACAGCGCCCGGCACCCACATCGATCTCAACATAAACATTCAAGGTGACACCCGCCGCGCGGGCAGCCGTTCCCAAATCGCCAACATTCTGCGCATCATCGACGCATATGGAAATGGTTGCGGTTTTAGCCAGTTCGGCCAATCGTGCGAGTTTCTTGGCACCCCAGACTTCGTTTGAGACATAGACATCCTGGACACCGCCAGCGACCATGTCCTCGGCCTCACCAACTTTTTGACAGCACACACCAATGGCCCCGGCGGCAACCTGGCGGCGCGCAATTTCGGAACATTTGTGGGTTTTTGAGTGCGCGCGTAACCGCAGGCCGAATTCTTTTACATTCTCAGCCATCTTGGCGACGTTGGCCTCAAACGCGTCCAAATCAACGATCAGGGCGGGGGTGTCGATATCAGCAATGTCATCGCCGATCTCTGCCGGTGGCGGTTGGGTCATGGTTGGTACTCGTCATCTAGTGTCTGGATTTTCAGTACCCTAAGGCGGGATTGCGGGTCTGTCACGGGCCAGTCATGGGTCTGTCATAGGTCTGGCTTTATATCCCGGGCGAAACCTTGACTTGGATCAGAATCGCGCCAAATCTAATAAAGTAACGCATTGCCTGAACAGGAATGCAGCTTAACGGTGCCCACGGAGCGGTTGTTCCGCCCAGGGGCCAGAAATTGCCTCGCCATGTGGGAGGCCGGAGACCGACGATGACGTTATTTAATAACCCCCATATGCTTGGATTCGATCACTTCGAGCGCATTCTTGACCGCGCGGCAAAGGCATCGGCCGAGGGCTATCCGCCCTACAACATTGAACAAACGGGCGATAACGATCTGCGTATCACGCTAGCGGTTGCAGGGTTTACGATGGATGATCTGACGGTATCCATCGAAGACAATCAATTGGTGATCCGTGGAAAACAGATTGATGATGCCGACCACAGGGTATTCGTGCATCGTGGTATTGCGGCGCGACAGTTTCAGCGCAGCTTTATCCTGGCCGAAGGCATCGACGTTGTCGGTGCGACCTTGGACAACGGCTTGTTGAACGTGGACCTGCACCGAGAAGTGCCAGAACCACAGATCAAAAGCATCGAAATTAAATCCGCTAAAAATTCGGCGCAAACCATCGATATGGATGCCGAAGCTTAAAGACCAGACGACCGAACTCTAACCGCGTGCCACGTGTTGGGCGCTACATATGAGGTTCATGATGATCGATCAAAACAAGACTGATATTGCCGAAATCGAATCTGCTGCGACGTCGTTTCTCGACTATGGGGTTGGGCACATCGCCTACGTCCGCCCGATTAAGCATGAAAGTGCTGCTGGGTATGGGATCTTTGCGGCCAATGGGGCGCAGATCGCGACCGCGACAGACAGTTCAAGTGCCTATGGTTTTCTGATGCAGCACGAATTGATGCCCGTAAACCTACACTAGTGTATCGTAGGCTGTATATTCACGGCTTTTGATAAGCATCATTTCAAGCGGGAGGACTATCATCGTAACCGATCATCCTACCGCGAAGAAAAAGCGTGATCAGAAGCTGTTGGCAGTCGGTAGTGTTGGCTCAATTATATTAGCGATCTGCTGCTTCACGCCCGTCTTGGTGATCGTGTTCGCGGCCATCGGGCTATCGGCCTGGGTCGGCTTTATCGATGTTGTGCTGCTGCCCGGGCTTTTCATCTTCATTGGTTTGACAGGATTTGCGCTATGGCGATTGCGGTCGAACTGAAATCGACGATCACGTGTCCCGCCTGTGGTCATCACGAAATTGAAGTGATGCCGACCGATGCGTGTCAGTTTTTCTATGACTGTAAAGCATGCGCAACGGTGCTGCGACCAAAGCCCGGTGATTGCTGTGTGTTTTGTTCCTACGGCACGGTGCCGTGCCCGCCGATTCAACAAGGCGACAGTTCGGACTGCTGTCCAAGCGGATAAACGAAAGTGCGTTAAGCGGCGCGGCTTTCTTGCGGTTCGCTGAGGATGCCAAACAGGGCATCGGATTCTGCCGTCGCGCGGAGTTTTTTGCAGATGTCGTCGTCACGCAACAGACGCGACACGCGGGCTAGCGCTTTTAGATGACCTGCACCGGCGCCTTCGGGGGCCAGCAGCACAAAAATCAAATCCACGGGATGATCGTCGATGGCTTGGAAATCAACGGGTTTTTCCAGGCGCGCAAAAATGCCTCGGATTTTCTCAAGCTCGCTGAGCTTGCCGTGCGGGATCGCGATGCCGCTGCCGACACCGGTGGTGCCAAGGCGTTCACGCTCCATCAACACATCAAAGATCTTACGCTCGTCAATGCTTGTGATTTCACCAGCCCGGCGCGCCAAATCCTGGAGCGCTTGTTTTTTGCTGGTAACGCGAAGGTTAGCAACAACACTGTCGCTGTCGATTAACTCGATCAGTTCCATCAAACTCTTCCTGTTATGCGCCGGTTAATCCCGGTCATTTCAGTTTAAAACCCGTAAAAGGATCGCTTACTTACCACCAGTCGCAGGCGATGGGTCGATCCATCCAATATTGCCGTCCTCACGGTGGTACACCACGCTCAAGGTATCGGTCTTCGCATTCTGGAACATCAACACGGGCACGTTGGCCAAGTCCATGTGCATCACCGCTTCGCTGACCGAAAGGGTCAAGATGTCGGTTTGCATTTCAGCGACGATAATTTGCTGATGTTCTTCTGGCACTTCTTCTTCATGGTGCTCGGACTGAATGACGTATTGTTGGGCTGCGACAACTTCATCAGCACCAGCACGACGACGATGATCGTCAACCAAACGACGCTTATAACGGCGGAGCTGCTTTTTAATGCGCTCTAGCGCCTTATCAAATGCGGGATATGCCTCGTCGGCGTCGCCATGACCTTGAACAATCAAGCCACGCGGGCCGGGGTGTACCGAAATATCAACGTGCATCGACGAGCCATGCTTGCTCAGCAAGACAGTCGCGTTGATCGCTTTTTCAAAGTATTTTGTGACCGCATCGGTAAGCTCATCTTCGGCGTGAATGCGAAAGGCATCGCCGACATCAACCTGTTTTCCGGAAACCGAAATATCCATACTCGCTAAGCACCTGTTTTTATTATCATTTTAACCAGTAACACAGAAATTGCCGCTTATGCAGCATGACGTAAAAATCATGATTTCGTGATTGAGCGGGAACCTAATTTCGCTGCTCCCGGAAGTCAATGGTCGAAGCGTATTCATAACTTCACCATACTCTTTTTTTCAAGCGGATGCCACCAAAACTGGGGGTAAATCTGTGAGTATTTACCCTTATTTTCATGCTTATTTAGGCGGCGCTTTGGCCTTTCGGCGGCTGACGGATGACCCTATACCCAAGGCCTCGCGGTACTTTGCGACGGTTCGGCGTGCGATATCAAAGCCCTCACCCGATAAAATTTTTACCAACTTATCATCGGACAAAATTTTCTTAGGGTCCTCGGCGTCGACCAATTCTTTCAAACGTGCTTTTACCGATTCGGCCGAGAATGCCTCGCCCCCATCCATGGCCGCGATGGATGATGTGAAAAAATATTTGAGCTCAAACGTACCCCGGGGCGTGTGGATGTATTTATTCGATGTCACCCGGCTGACCGTGCTTTCGTGCATTTCGATGACATCAGCGACGTCACGCAGCACCAAGGGTTTTAGGAACTTCACACCTTTTTTGAAAAACGCGTCTTGCTGACGGGCCAGCTCGGTGGACACTTTCAAGATTGTTGTCGCGCGTTGATGCAGGGCCCGCACCAGCCAGTTTGCCGATTGGTATTGCTCTGCCATATATTTTTTGTCGGCGGCACTCATCGGCTGCTTTTGAACATGCGCATGATAGGTCGTGTTGACCAGAACGCGGGGTAAGGTGTCGCTGTTCAGTTCGATATACCAGCCCCCCTTGGGGTGCGGCACCATCAACACATCAGGCACCACGACCTCGGCCGCATCACCGGTGAAACTCATCCCCGGCTTTGGATCAAGTTCACGGATTTCTGCCAGCATGTCGGGGATCTCGTCGGCGTCGAGCCCACAAAGGGCGGCGAGTTTGGTGAACTCGCGCGCAGCCACCATCTCCAAATTATCGATAAACGTTTCCATCGCCGGATCAAAGCGGTCTTTCTCGCGAAGCTGCAACGCCAAGCATTCTGCCAAATCGCGGGCAAACACACCGGTCGGCTCAAACGTTTGCACAATGCCCAGCACGCGTTCGACGTCGGCTTCGTCTGCACCCAGGCCTTCGGCGATTAAATCCAATGGCTCGGTTAAGTATCCAGCTTCATCCAGGGAATCGATCAGACACGTTCCGATCACAGCGTCAGTGGGATGATCGACGACCAAACCTAATTGTGTGTTCAGATGGGTCCGTAGCGATACGGTTTCAGATAATGTTTCTTCAAGACCCGGCAGACTGTCATCGATGCCGCGATCAGCGGGGACGCTTGAGCCCGCGCCCGCGGTGATCGACCCATCTTCAAATTGCCCGGCCATGTCCGCATCAAAGTCTTTTGTGACTTCGGTATTTGCAGGATCACCCAGGCTTAAATCATCCAACGCCGGGGCGTCATCGGTTCCGTCGTCGCTGTGGGTTTCGCGTTCCGGGGTATCGACAAGCGGGGTGTCGTCTTTCTCAAGAAGTGGATTCTTCTCAAGCTCGGTTTCGATGAATTCGGAGAGTTCGAGATTCGACAACTGCAACAGCTTGATCGCTTGTTGCAACTGCGGCGTCATGACCAGAGATTGGCCAAGACGTTGTTCGAGGCGCGGCGCCATTACCATCGCAGCGGCCCTAGTTGAATATTAAAGAGAGAAACGATCACCCAGATAAACGCGCCGTACATCGGCGTTGCCAACAATGTCCGAAGGCGCGCCCTCCATCAGCATCATACCATCATGGATGATGTAGGCCCGATCAATAACATCTAATGTTTCACGCACGTTGTGGTCGGTGATCAGCACGCCGATCCCACGATCCTTGAGGTGCGCAACCAGTTCGCGAATGTCCCCGACAGCGATCGGATCAATCCCCGCGAACGGTTCATCCAACAGCACGTAATGGGGATTGGATGCGAGGGCACGGGCGATTTCAACCCGGCGACGTTCCCCGCCCGACAGCGCCATCGCAGGTGCGCGGCGCAAATGCGTGATCGAAAATTCAGCCAACAAAGCATCTAAAATCGCTTCACGACGATCGCGATTGGGTTCCACCACTTCAAGCACGGCGCGAATATTGTTTTCGACCGACAAGCCGCGAAAGATCGAAGCTTCTTGTGGCAGGTATCCGATACCCAAACGTGCGCGACGATACATCGGCAGATCAGTCAGGTCGTTGCCATCCATCGTGATGGTGCCGACATCGGGCTGAATAAGACCGGTGATCATGTAAAAGCAGGTGGTTTTACCAGCCCCGTTTGGACCCAACAGGCCGACGACTTCACCGCGGTGAACTTCAAGGCTGACACTGCGCACAACCGGACGTTTTTTAAAGCGTTTGCCCAGGTTCGATGCGAAAAGCCCCGTTTGATTTTCGGCAACCAGGCGCGGCTTTTTGCGGCGACGAAGGCGCTTGCCCTGGTCGTTCGCCATTTCGTTGCCCATTTGCTCGAATGAATCGCTCATGATTTTACTATTGAGGCCCTATCCGCCCGGAATGTCCAGATAATCAATTGCTGTTCCGGTTCTTTGGAATAAAGGTACCGCGTACACGGTTCGAACCTTGCTGGTTTGGGCAGGCAAAAAGCTTGCTTACGCCAGAGTTTAAATTCACTTCGGCCCGACAGCCGTTGAGGGTGTTGGTGTCACGCATCATGGTCACGTTCCCGGTCAGTACAGCGACGCCGGTCTCGACGTTATAAATGCCACGATCACCGACGGCGGTTTCAGATGGGGTTTTTACCCGGACATTGTCATAGGCATCGATCCTATAAACCTGGCTTTTGCCCCGAGAATCTTGATTGAAATGTGCGACAAGCACATCGGCACGTACTTGTTTTTTGTCGCGTGTTGCAACCGCATTGCCGCGTGCGACGGCAAATTTTTTGGCTTCCCAATATTCTAGCTGCTGTGTGGCGGTCAGAATATCTTTGCCCGATTCCAATCGCGGTTTTTCACCATCAATGACCAGGACTTGTTGATCTGCATTATAAATAGCGCGACTGCCGTACGCCGTTTCGGTGTTCGATACGATCCGTACATTGCCCAGCGCATCAAGGCGCCAAATTTCCGATTGGCCTGTGGTACCCTCGCGGTAATAAGCCCGCAGTTCGTCACTTAGAACTTCAACCTGACCGCGCACCGCACGGGCGTCGCCCCTGGCGATGAACAGTGAATTTTCCTGCTGCCATTCGATGCCGTTCTCGGCGTATACATCAATCGGCTCATCGCCGCCGGTGCCACCAAAATTCAGGCTTTGTGCTGATGCAGTCTGAACGCCGCCAAAAATCATGGTGGCGGCGACAAGCATCGCTGTCAGCGTATGTGCTGCCCATGCATGATCTTTTTTGTCGCCGATACTCATCAGTTCACCTTCTTTGCGCCGGGATAGACTTTCAATCGGCTCTTACCCGTAAAAAAAATTGTCTTACCGCGATCAATCATTCGGAACCCTTCGGCTTCGATATTTCCGAACGGTCCTTGGCCGCGTATGGGGTCTTGCCCTTCAGCGGAGCTTTTCTCAAGATCAATCTTCGCCTTCTCGGTTAAGAATTCGTAACCGCTGTCATGATAAAGGATGACCGACCCTAGCAGATCGAGCGATTCATTGTTGCGCTCATAGAGACCCCGGTTCGCGGAAAGCACCAACCAGGTGTTATCTTTGAGCAAAATATCCGCTTTGGGGGCATCGAGTTCAATGTTTCCCGCGGTCTCTGACAATCTGCGGGCGATGTCAGCGGTGACGGAATAAGGCTGATCGTCCTTGTCCGATCCGACGTAGCGTGGGTTCAGCATGACGGGGTCCTCGGCAACCCGAACGGTCATATCCGCAAACCCGATCCGAAATCGCGCATCGGTCACATTCAAATGCGGCCAGGCCACGATCAGCACAATCAACAAAAGGGCAATGGCGGGCAGCACGATCTTCATCGCTCGTACAAAACCGGAATACCATGACGTGTGCTTTCTGGGAGTCGCGGTTCCACCCGTGAAATCTTGGCGCTTGGCACGCCCTTCGAGACCAAGATTGTGGTCTGCGTTTGGTGGGGGCACTAAACTGTTCTTTCAGACCCGGATGAGTGTCTCATGCGACACCGGCACGCAAGCAATCGTGGATGTGCAGCACGCCGACGGGGCGTCCATCTTCGACAACAAATGCGTTGGTGATTTTGAATTCATTTAATATGTGCAGCGCTTCGCTGGCCAAGTTATCGGGATGCAGCGTTTTGGCACCCACGGTCATGACCTCGGTGACCGTCATGGTGGTCAGGGCGGGGCTCATTTTGCGGCGTAAATCGCCATCCGTGATGATGCCTGCAAGCTGACCATCGTCGTCGGCAATGCCAACACACCCAAGGCCTTTTTCCGTCATCAGGATCAAGGCTTCGGACATGGGTGATGTGGGGGTAACCAATGGCAGCTCTGCGCCGCCATGCATGATGTCGCGAACCTTTAACAGGCGTCGGCCAAGCTTGCCACCCGGGTGGAATGTGTGGAAATCGTCACGGGAAAATCCGCGTTTTTCCAATAATGCGACGGCGATGGCGTCGCCCAGTGCCAGCATCACCGTGGTCGACGTGGTTGGGGCCAGGCCCATCGGGCATGCCTCGGCAGCGGATGGGATGACCATCGCCGCATCGGATGCATCATTCAACGAGCTTTCCTGGCGGCCGGTAATGGAAATCAGGGGAATTTCGAAGCGTTTGCAGTAATCGACCAAGTCGGCGAGTTCGGTGGTTTCACCGGAATTCGACAATGCAAAGACGGCGTCTTCAGGGGTGATCATGCCCAGGTCGCCATGGGATGCCTCGGCGGGATGCACAAAAATCGCTGGTGTGCCCGTCGATGCCAAGGTTGCTGCGATTTTACGCGCGATGTGCCCACTTTTGCCCATACCACTGACGACAACACGGCCTTTTACGCGGGAAATGATATCGATGGCTTTGACGACGTTGTCACCCATCGATTCGACCAATGCCGACAAACCCGCAATTTCCAATTCGACGACGCGTTTGGCGGCTGCCAAATCACCTTCGGCATCCGCATCGTCAAGTGACGTAGCAGGAAGACCCGTCATAGTGTTGTGTGCTCCTTCGTAGCGCGCGGCGAACCGCGATCATTGTGCTGTATAATTATGCGCCTGCAACGCGGTCGGTTCAACCGGTGGCGCACTCAGACATGGACATCTAAGCAAAGTTTAATTTGGGCATGATACTCATGAATTTAGCCAGATATGAGGCCAGAAATTAAGAATGCGAGAAAATGTCGACTTCAGACCAGCCCATGAGATCAAGATCACCGCGCGTGCCAAGAAAATCGAAACATGACTGGGCCAACAGGGTGCGTCCTTCGCGGGCCAGCATGATATCCAGTTTGTGCTTGATCATCAGCAGGTTCAACACATCGGAAGCAGCGTAGTCGAGTTGATCCTGGCTCAGGGTTTGCGCCGCCCAGTCCGATGACTGCTGCTGCTTTGATAACTCAATGCCCAGCAATTCGCGGGTCACGTCTTTTAGACCATGACGATCGGTATACGTGCGGATCAGTTTGGATGCGATTTTGGTGCAATAAATAGGATGGATCGTAATATCCAGCCATTGTTTCATCATCGACACATCAAAGCGTGCGTAATGGAAAACCTTGGTCACATTCGGATCGGTCATCAGAGCTTTTAAATTTGGCGCGCTGAAATCGTCACCGCTGAACTGGACCAGATGGCAGACGCCATCGCCCGTGGAAATTTGAACCACGCACAAGCGATCGCGGATCAGGCTTAGGCCCTGGGTCTCGGTATCAACTGCAATGGTATCGCCCCAGTCTAAGCCTGCGGGCAAATCATTTTGATGCAGATGAATTTCAACGGCTTTGGCGTATGTTTCGGTGCTCAACGGATGACCTTTCGTTTGGATCAACGAAAACTGCCGATGGTGCCCAGGAGAAGACTCGAACTTCCACGACCTTGCGGTCACTGACACCTGAAGCCAGCGCGTCTACCAATTCCGCCACCTGGGCCCCGGCTTCCGCGCCTAGTCACACGTGTGTATGAGCCTGTGCGCGACGGAAACAGGGGATTAATCCTGAATATTGCCATTGTCAACAGTGCACTCAGGGAATGATGATGGATTGCGGATGCTTTGCGGCCTTACATTGCGGACAAGTCTGTAATCACCCCTCCAATGACCCTGTTCTGCGCCGTCCATTTGCGGTATAAAGCCCAAAGTTGAAACCGCATCTTTTAGCAATTTGAAAGACGTCACATGACCACAGCTGCGCATCGCCAAATCGTCACCGTTTTTGGGGCTTCCGGATTTATTGGCCGCCATCTGACCAGCCGCTTGGCAAAGTCGGGGTGGGTGGTTCGTGCGGTCTGCCGCGATCCCGAAGCTGCGAACTTCATGCGCACCATGGGCGACGTCGGTCAGGTCATTCCGTGGGGCGGCAACATCCGCGACCCCAAAAGCGTGCGTGCGGCCCTGGATGGCGCATCTGCGGCGGTTAACTTGGTCGGTATCTTGTACGAAAGCGGCACCGCCACATTCGATGCAATCCATCACCAGGGGTCGAAATTAATTGCCGAAACTGCCGCCGTATTGGGTATTACAAACTTTGTGCAAATGTCGGCATTGGGGGCCAGCCTGAAATCAGAGGCCGACTATGCAGTCACCAAAGCCCAGGGCGAAGATGCCGTAATGGCGGCAATCCCGACGGCCCGCGTGGTACGACCCAGCGTCGTGTTTGGTGCCGAAGACAATTTCTTTAATCAGTTTGCGGGCATGTGCCGCATCTCGCCGTTTTTGCCGGTGATGGGTGCGCCTGCGCTGCCGGACATTTCCTTGGGCGGCGATTTGGGCATCAAAATTGATTTTCTTGGCGATGGCGGACCTAAATTCCAGCCGGTGTTTGTCGGCGATGTGGTCGGTGCGATTGTTGCGTGCCTCGAAGATGACGACACCGCAGGCAAGACTTATGAACTCGCAGGCCCCACGGTCTACAGCTTTGCCGATCTGATGCGCTTGGTACTGTCGGTCACTGGCCGCAAACGAATTTTGCTGCCGATCCCGTTCTGGGTCGCAGAAATCCAGGCGTTCTTTTTGGAAAAATTGCCCAAGCCCTTGTTGACCACGGATCAGGTTCGCCTGATGCAAACCGACAACGTGGCATCTGGTGATCAGTTGGGATTATCCGATTTAGGAAGCAATCCCATGGCCGCCGAGGCGATCTTGCCGACGTATCTGCATCGCTACCGGGTGGCGAACGATCAGACCCACGCGATTGAGGGCTAAAAGCTTTTTAGCTCTTCTGTGGCAGGGGTTGCGCCCTATACTAAGGAACACTTTTTTTGTCAGAGGTTCCTTAACAATGCTCAAAGTCCATACGCTCAACGATCAGGTGCGCGCCCATTCCAATAACGCCGGGCACGCCACCGAAGTCCCACCCCACGCCAGATGGTTGTACTGCAACGGTCAGGTCGGTGCGCGCCTGGATGGGACAATCCCGGGTACACCCAAAGAACAGATCCATGTGATCTTTGAGCGCATCGGAACGATCCTGGGCGCGGCCAACATGTCGTTTAGTGATGTGGTGAAGTTCAGTGTTTATGTGACCGATGGCGACATCATCGCCGATTACTTGGATGTCCGCGGCGACTATATGGGCGACCACAATCCGCCCGCGACGTTACTGGTCGTAAACCCGTTCCCCCGCGCAGGCATCGAGGTGGAGATCGAGGCGGTGGCAGCGAAGGTGGATTCGTAGTCGGGATCTTCTCTCCATTCGGAAAACCTGTGGTGTTGAAAAAAGATCCCGGCT
>DGNZ01000007.1 GCA_002389175.1 Rhodospirillaceae bacterium UBA4479
TGGTGCCCAGAAGAGGACGTCGTACTTTCGCGATTATCGTTGTATTGCAGTAGGTTAGAGATAGCGCAAAACTCAGAAGTGGTCCTGAAAGCGGTCCCGTTTATGTATAACCTCAAAGCAATAATCTGTGCCTTGTGCCAAGATCTCAGGCTTGCTTTGCGGAACCAAAGGCCATTTCGCAATGGATAAATGACCGGACATCCTATTGCACATCCCTCACTCACCCGATTGCGTTACACGTTTGGGGGCTGCAATAAAGAGCTCGTACATCGCTTTGCTTCTCCCAATAGACATACTGCGACTTGCTAATATCGCACAGTAATAACCCATCTTGGCTAGGAACCCAGCTGTCGAGAAATAGATTTTTTTGTTTTGATCGCAAAATTAGCCCCCTAACGGAGGACTTTCAGATAGATAAATCCTAATCTAACATACGGCTGTGCGACTTATAGCCGTGCGATCATATCATGAGAGAAAAATGTGAATGAAAAAACTTGCTCTTGATGCCGCAGACATCCGCATTCTGTGCGCACTGCAGAACCATGGGAAGTTAAGTAAAGCGAAGCTGTCCGAAATAAGTGGCCTCTCCGCGACCCCCTGCTGGGCACGACTAACTCGTTTGAAAGCTGCAGGGTATATTCGGGGATATCACGCCGATATTGAACTGAGCCGACTTGCTGATTTCGCCCAAGTGATTGTGACCGTTTCCTTGAGCCGTCATCGAAAGGCAGACTTTGACCGTTTTGAAGCTTATATCAACGGACGTGACGAGATAGTTGATTGCATCGCAACCGGCGGCGGGGTCGATTACATAATGAAGGTCATTAGCTCCAGCCTGACTGAGTTTCAAAATTTTGTGGAAGACCTCCACACCGAAGATCTTGGCATTGACCGCTACATGACCCACTTCGCAACACGCCAGGTGAAAACAGCCTTGCCCAACATATCAAAGCTAGCAACTTCAAATCTTAAATAAGGACACTGGACCAAACGGTCCTCATAGACCATGAAAAACGGCTCCATTGGACTATGCATGGAGAATCTTTAGACTGCTTTCTTCGTAATTCCCGAGCTATTTGTGGAACAGAATTTTTGGTTTGTGGTCGGGAGGATCACACACAAACGGGAGGACGTTTCAATGCAAGCAGATGATTTCGGTTTCGGCACACAAATCCGCAAGTCGCCCTATTTTGACGCAACAGTGCGTTGGGGCGCCAAAGGATTTTCCGTCTATAACCACATGTATATCCCACGCGATTTCGGAGACCCTGAACAGAACTTCTGGAACCTCGTGAACCATGCGATCCTGTGTGACGTGGCTGTTGAACGTCAGGTTGAGATCACAGGTCCAGATGCGGCCAAGTTCACTCAAATTCTGACCTGTCGCGACCTTTCCAAGATGGCCGTAGGTCAGTGCAAATACATCCTGATCACTAATGCGGATGGTGGCATTCTGAACGACCCAATCCTGCTGCGCCTTGCAGAAAACCACTTCTGGATATCGTTGGCTGACAGCGACATCCTGCTTTGGGCACAGGGGGTTGCGATCAACTCCGGCCTTGATGTCACGATTGGAGAGCCGGATGTGTCTCCCTTGCAGTTGCAGGGCCCCAAGTCTGGCGAGATCATGCGCGCGCTCTTCGGCGACGACCTTATGGATCTGCGCTACTACTGGCTGCGCGAAGTAGAGTTGAATGGCATCCCACTGATCGTTTCCCGTACTGGTTGGTCGAGTGAGTTGGGGTATGAAATTTACCTGCGTGACGGCTCCAAAGGTGATCTGCTTTGGGAAACCATAATGGCCGCCGGTATGGAATTCGGCCTCAAGCCAGGGCACACATCGTCCATTCGCCGCATCGAAGGTGGTATGTTGTCTTATCACGCAGATGCCGACATTAGCACTAACCCCTTTGAGCTCGGCTTTGACCGGCTGGTCAACCTCAACATGGAGGCTGATTTCATCGGAAAGGCTGCGCTGTGCCGTATCAAGGAAGAAGGTGTCAGCCGCAAGCAAATCGGCCTGATCATCGACGGTGCGCCACTCACGGGGCCGAACACAACGTTCTGGGAAATCAATTTGGATGGCGAGGCAATCGGAAAAGTCACATCCGCAGTTTACTCCCCACGTTTGGAGCAGAACATCGCTTTGGCCATGGTGTCAGCAGAACACGCCAAGATTGGTGCACAGGTTGAGGTCATTACGAAGTCTGGCCCCATCGGCGCAACGATTTGTGAGCGTCCATTCTATGATCCCAAAAAGCAAATCGCGGCCGCTTAACGCCCTACCAGACGAAAGAAAAACGATATGTCAGACCTCGCTATCGAACTGCATTGGCAGCGCGCTACACCTGTTTTTGAAACTGGCGCATATTCCAACGAACACACAGTGCAGTATAATAACCGCTACGATCTGCTTGTTGATTCCGCCCCTGATTGGGGCGGAAACCCAGACAATACAAATCCCGAACAGGCCCTAGCCTCGGCGTTGTCCAGTTGCCATATGATGACCTTTCTCGCACTGGCCGCAAAAGCGGGTTGGCCCGTGGCGAGTTACCACGACTACGCCGAAGCCCACTTGGGCAAGAACCCCAAAGGCCAGATGTCGGTGACGCGGATCGATCTGCATCCGGTGGTGCGTTTCGATACTGGCTTTTCGGTAAGCGACGAGGATATGACGCAGATGCAGGACCGTGCGCACCGCTACTGCTTTATCGCGAACACCTTGGCCAACAGTGTCGAAATCAACATTCTTTAGCACTCAAAAGGAACAGCCCCGTGACCATATCTGACATCCTGCTCTCCAATCTGGACGAAAACGGCATACTCCGCCTGACCTTGAACGATGTTTCGCGACGCAATGCCTTGTCTGAGGCAATGCTGGCGGAACTGGGTGATGCGTTTAAAGATGCAGGAGCTAACACAAAAGTGCGAGTCATTGTTCTGGCAGCCAAAGGTCCTGCCTTTTGTGCGGGTCACGATCTTAAGGAAATGACCGCAGGGCGCTTGAATGAAGATGGTGGCAAAGCCTATTTTGCAAAAGTCATGGCGATGTGCGCAGGCCTGATGCAGGGAATTGTGAATTGCCCCAAACCCGTGATCGCTGAAATTACCGGCGTAGCCACGGCTGCAGGCTGCCAACTAGTCGCAAGCTGTGATCTGGCCATTGCAGCGGATACGGCACAGTTCAGCACACCGGGCGTGCACATCGGACTGTTCTGCTCCACCCCGATGGTCGCGCTATCACGCAACGTAACCGACAAGCACGCGATGGAAATGCTACTGACGGGAGACATGACATCAGCCGAACGCGCTGCAGAGATTGGCCTAGTGAACCGTGTCGCGGCACCCGAAGAGCTGCAAGAAAAAACGATGGAGATGGCGCGCAAGATTGCCTCAAAATCCAGTATGACGCTCGCAACAGGCAAGAGCGCCTATTACGCACAGCGAGAAATGGGGCTATCCGACGCCTACGATTACGCCTCTGGTGTGATGGTCAATAACATGCTGGCCCTCGACGCCGAAGAAGGTATCGGTGCGTTTCTCGAAAAGCGTGCGCCCCTATGGCAGGACGCCTGAACCATGAATGAGAACCCCTACAACACCGATCTGGACCGGAATCCGGCAAACCACCAGCCACTGACGCCACTGACATTTCTGGAACGTGCGGCCTCAGTCTTCCCTAATCACACAGCAATCGTGCATGGTGCACTTAGGCGCAGTTATGCAGAATTCTATGCACGATCGCGACAGTTGGCATCTGCCTTAGCACAGCGTGGCGTCGGGCGCGGTGATACTGTGTCGGCCCTGCTGGCCAATACGCCTGCAATGCTTGAATGCCACTACGGTGTGCCCATGTGCGGAGGTGTTTTGCACTCCGTAAACACTCGCCTCGATGCATCGGTGATTGCGTTTCAGCTAGACCATGCGATGTCAAAAGTCGTCATCGTCGACCGCGAATTCATGCCATTGATGCAGGAAGCACTGAGGTTAACCACTGTGAGACCACTGATCATCCAATATGATGATGCCGAATTTAGCGGGCCTGATACCGCCACTGATGCGCAGGATTACGAGGCATTCTTGTCGATGGGCGATACTGAATTTGCCTGGATGATGCCACTGGATGAATGGGATGCCATTTCGATCAATTACACCTCGGGAACCACAGGTGATCCAAAGGGTGTCGTTTCGCACCATCGCGGAGCCTATTTGTTGGCACAAGGCAATGCGTTGACGACGTCAATGGCGAAGCATGCGGTCTATCTGTGGACGCTACCAATGTTTCACTGCAATGGGTGGTGTTTTCCCTGGACACTCTCGGCGATTGTCGGAACCCATGTTTGTCTGCGTCAGGTGCGTGCAGAGCCAATCTGGGCCGCCTTGGCAGATGAAGGCGTCACCCACCTTTGCGGCGCGCCCATTGTCATGTCTCTGATGATATCGGCCCCCGAAGAAGAGAAACACAAGATTGAGCAAACCGTGCAATTCTTCACGGCTGCCGCACCACCCCCGGAAAAACTGCTGGCTGATATGAAAACTGCAGGCTTTGATGTGACACATTTGTATGGGCTGACCGAAACCTATGGCCCTGCTGTGGTGAATGACTGGCATCAGGACTGGTCCGATCTGCCACCCAGTGAACAGGCTGCATTGAAATCACGCCAAGGGGTTCGCTATCTGCCACTTGAGGGACTGGATGTTCTGGACCCCGAGACCATGGAACCTGTTCCACGCGATGGGAAAACTATGGGCGAGGTCATGTTTCGGGGTAATGTCGTAATGAAAGGCTATTTCCGCAACCCCAAGGCTACGCGAGACGCCTTTGCCGGTGACTGGTTCCATTCCGGCGATCTAGGCGTTCGGCACCCAGACGGCTATATCCAGCTCAAAGATCGATCAAAGGACATCATCATTTCAGGCGGTGAGAATATTTCGTCCATCGAGGTGGAAGAGGTGCTCTACCGTCATCCTGCGATTGAGCTCGCTGCAGTGGTTGCCATGCCCCACGAAAAATGGGGTGAAACGCCCTGTGCTTTTGTGGAATTGGTCAAGGGTCAAACCACGGATGCTGCCAGTTTACGCTCTTGGTGCAAGGACCAGCTTGCTCCCTATAAGGTGCCAGGGCAGTTTGTATTCATGCCGATCCCGCGCACATCCACAGGAAAGATACAAAAGTTTGTCTTGCGCGACCAAGCCAGTGAGATCGCTCATGGCAAAAATAAAGGCGAAACACCCCCAAAGTGGTAGGCTAGAAACCACTTTTTTTCTGCATATCTTAGCCATACCCCCCGCCCGACATCTCGCTAGGAGACGCCAGACGGAGGGGATGTTTGGGGTTCACAACGCGAGCTCTGCAGGCACCCTCACCCCCTCCACG
>DGNZ01000241.1 GCA_002389175.1 Rhodospirillaceae bacterium UBA4479
TCACCCAGAGGTTTACATCATTATTATGCCAGCATTTGGCCTTATCTCGCAGATCGTTTCCACGTTCTCCAAGAAACCAGTTTTTGGTTATCTCGGCATGGCCTACGCAATGGTTGCGATTGGTGTTGTCGGCTTCGTCGTGTGGGCGCACCACATGTATACGGTCGGCTTGGATGTTGATACCCGCGCCTACTTTACGGCGGCTACAATGGTGATTGCGGTTCCGACAGGGGTCAAAATCTTCTCATGGTTGGCGACAATGTGGGGCGGCTCTATCGAGTTTAAAACGCCTATGCTGTATGCATTTGGTTTCATCTTCCTGTTTGTTGTGGGTGGTGTAACCGGTGTGACGCTTGCGAACTCGTCCGCTGATTTGGTGTTCCACGATACTTATTTTGTGGTGGCGCATTTCCACTATGTGATGGCTATTGCAGCGATCTTTGCGATGTTTGCTGGTTGGTACTACTGGATCGGCAAAATGTCGGGCAAACAGTACAACGAAACGCTGGGTAAAATTCAGTTCTGGATGTTCTTTATCGGTGTGAACGTTCTGTTCTTCCCACAACACTTCGCAGGTCTGGCTGGTATGCCACGCCGTATCCCGGATTATCCAGATGCCTATGCGGGCTGGAACTATGTCAGTTCCATCGGCGCACTGATCACTATGCTTGGTACATTCTTATTCTTCTGGATATTGTTCAGGACCTATGCGTCCGGCGAGAAAGCGGCGCAGAACCCTTGGGGTGCAGGTGCTACGACGCTTGAATGGCATGTTCCTAGCCCGGCACCGTTCCACACGTTTGAGGATCAGCCGGATATGAGTGGCAAGGCGCCAGCAGAGTAATCGGTAGATTAGGCAGGAACAAAATATGTCTAATTTAGGTCGTAAAAATGCCAGAACGGCGACGGTACTATTTAGTCTCGTCGCCGGTATGGTCGGGTTATCTTATGCATCGGTGCCTTTGTATCAGTGGCTATGCCAAGTTACTGGCTGGGGTGGGACACCTTCGACCGAGAATGTCGTGGCGTCTGATGAGATTTCTGATGAAACGATCAATGTGCGTTTTGATTCCAATGTGAGCCCAATGTTGCCTTGGAAGTTCGAGCCTATGCAACGCGAAGTGACGGTGCGATTGGGTGAAGAAAAACTCGCGTTCTATCGAGCGACGAACACATCCGATAAACCTATCGTCGGGACATCGACCTTTAATGTGACGCCGTTTAAAGCGGGGCCATTTTTTGTGAAGATGGAATGTTTCTGCTTCACCGAACAAGTGTTGATGCCAGGCGAATCAATTGAAATGCCAGTTTCGTTCTACGTTGATCCGGATATCTACGAAGAAGCGAATACCAAAGAAGTGCGAGCGATCACGTTGTCGTACACGTTTTATGAAGCAAAAAGCCAAGCGAAGGTATCAGAAGTAAAAACGCCTGATGCATCGCAGGATAATGGGGGCTGAACCAATGACACGGTTTGCCAAACTAATTGAATTACGAACCCGAGGGAGAACCAACTCATGAGCGGTGTTAAGAGCCATCCGTATCATATCTTAAACCCGAGCCCATGGCCGTTTATTGCAAGCATGTTTGCTTTCGCGATGGCGATTACGGGCATCTGGTACATGCGCGGCGGACCCATTGCAGGCTTCCTCGCTTGTTTGGCAGGCGTTGTTGCGTGCTCAATCGTTTGGTGGCGTGATGTGATTTCTGAATCCCGTAATGGTGTTGATCACACGGATGAAGTTGCGCATGGCCTTCGAATGGGTATGTTGCTGTTTATTGCTTCAGAAGTGATGTTCTTCTTTGCATTTTTCTGGGCCTATTTTAATGCATCAATCCCGTTCCTGAGCTTCGTGGCCCAGCCATCCTGGCCGCCAGAGGGGATTGAGCCGCTTTATACTTGGACATTACCATTTCTGAACACATTGATCCTTTTGACGTCTGGCGTGACGGTTACATATGCGCACCATGCCATTCGCTTAGGCGACAGTAAAAAATGCGCGCAAGGCATTTTACTCACTGTCATCTTGGGTGTCTTGTTCTCCGCTATGCAAGCGTATGAATATTCTGCAGCAACATTCGGTTTCACCGATGGCATCTATTCGTCGACATTCTATCTGGCAACAGGCTTCCACGGCTTTCACGTGATCGTCGGCACTATCTTCCTAGGCGTATGTTACTTCCGCTGCGTAAAGGGGCATTTCACGGCTGAAAAGCACGTCGGCTTCGAAGCTGCCGCTTGGTATTGGCATTTTGTTGATGTCGTGTGGTTGTTCTTGTTCATCGCCGTTTACTGGTGGGGTGGAGCAGGCTTCGACTTCGGCAGATAAAAAATGCTGAGCGTTAAAAGATTTAAGGTCGGGGATTTCCCCGGCCTTTTTCTTTGTCAGGGCAGAAGCCCTATCGATCCCCACCACATATAATTGAGTGGGATCAGAATGATCACAGAGACGATGGCAAGGGCTAGGGTCATCTTGGCGCCATCACGCATAGACACACCACCCAGGTGCATCGCGACGACCAATGGAGGCACCTGATACGGCAGGATGACGGTTGAATAGGCGATGACCTGGGTCATCAATACGGTTTTGAGCGGGAACCCGCTCAGTGCTGACAGATCATTCGCCAAGGGTCCAACGATGGCAGGCACACTTGGTGCGGTTGATGCCATGTTGACGGCGACACCCAGCCCGATCATGGAATAGAACGACATCAAAGGTGCATCAGGTGATAGCGGCAAATGCGCCAACAGCCATCCGCCCATCCAATCGCCTGCGCCCGTTTCAACCAGCAAAGCACCGAGACTGAGGATACCTGCTGTATAAAGGGTCGAAGGGAAATTGACCCGGGTCTTCAGGTCGTTGTCGTTAATCAATGCGATCCCAGGCCATAAACAGATGATGGCGGCAGCCATGGCAATCCACGCCGGTGAAATGTGGTGGAACACGTCTGTCACCCAGAACCCGAGTGTAAGTGCCAGGATAAGTGCCAGTTTCTTACCATCAATGCTGAGCGGCGGATTTTCAGTTTCCTGGACGTTTTTGATTTTTTTATTTGGGTCAGCGGGGAACATCAGCATCACAATCCCGATGATCAGCGCGGCTTTAAGTAGGCCATTTACGGGCAAGTTGGTCAGCATGTATTCGCCGTAATTGAACGTGATGCCAAACAGGTTCTCGGCAACGCCAATCAGCACCATGTTGGGCACGTTGGACGGTAGAATGGCGCTTGAGGGCATCCATGTGCCGCACGCCATGGCAAGGATAAGACCCGTCCGTTCGCGCGATCCAGGCTCGTAGCCAATGTGATCACATAGGGCGACAACGATGGGGATTAGCAGCACGACGCGCCCCATGGTGGATGGCATGACAAAGGCAAGCGCGATCCCGACAAGTGCCAACCCAAACACCAGCATGGGATAACCACCCGTCAGGCGTGTCGTGATGGCGGTCGCAAGCTTTGCCCCCAGGCCGGTTTTTTGGACAGCGGCCCCGATGATCAACCCGCCAAAGACCAGCCAAAATGCCGTCGAATGAAACCCTGAAAAGACCACAGACGGTGGTGCGACACCAAAAATCATGGCGATGGTAAAGAATGCCAGTGCTGTCAGGTATTCTGGGATCGCGACGGTGGCATATAGCCCAACGGCAAATAGCCCCAATGCCGCCCCGTTCATGACGGTCGGGGATACACCGTCTGGAGTGGGCATGAGGACCAATACCAGCGCTGATAACGTTGTTATCGTGGCGATGATGTTGCTGGGGGTGAATAAGTTTCGAGGGCCTTCGGAAGTCATAGCCAACTTTATATCGCATCAAATTCCGCGTGGCACTTAAAAGACTCATATAATTAGGGTAGAGTATTTTGAATTACATGGGAGATCGACATGGCCGACAAAACAC
>DGNZ01000032.1 GCA_002389175.1 Rhodospirillaceae bacterium UBA4479
TCTCGCTGAGTGGCGTCAATTATAGAGCGCGTAGATTTAGGCTCATCCTGCAATCCGATGCGAGTTCTTATTTGTTTGACAGCACCTTGAGTTGGACCAAAATGTGGCGAGATACAGCTTTGCGCCAGATGGCCTGATAACTTTCAACAACATTTGATCGAGAGACAGTTAAGCCAGGCAAGGCAATCCAATCTGGGCATGGGCGGTCAAGCAATGCCGTGATTGTAGTGTGGGCGACGGCCTCACCTTGCTGAAAAGGACGCTGGCCTGCAATCCCAATCACAGGCACTCCTTTTGCAAGACTTTCTGTCATCTCTTGCCCAAGATCCACCGTTGTAATGGGCATATCTGGGTTCCGTTTTGAAACTGCACTGATGACCTTAACGCAGGGGGTATCCCAGACTACGAACAGCCCTAAAATTTCCGAGTGATCACTGATGAGTTGGACAGCTTCGTTGCCGGCGCTGTCGATGGTTGAGAACCTCGCTGTTTTCACCGCGACGTCAGGACGGTTGATCTCCATCCAACGACTAAAAGCGATTTCGCGTTCATTCGTGGCAAAAAAATCAGAATCATAAGCCAGCATCCCGGCAGAAGCGCCCTGCGGTAAGCCGGCAGACAGAAGCTCGGCTGCAATTTCGCCCAACCCAAAGTTGTCAGCTGAAACAAGAGAGACATAATCTTTGCCTGGAAGCATCCCAGTGGGGGCATTGTCAATCAAAACGAGTTTTATGCCTGCACCCGAGACCGCAAGGTGGGCATTTGTGACGGCTGTATTATTGACGGGAAGCGAAATAATCGCATCAGGATTGTCGCCCCGCAAACGGTCCAATGCATCAATTTGCGCTTTGGATGAAAAGTTACAATCTACAACGTCAATGACGATCGCACCGCATTCACCCAATGTTCCAATGATGCCCTGTACGACATGCCTGGCCCAGTCGCTTTCAAGAGTGTGCATGACGATTGCGACGCGTAATTTTTTTGCACGTGCCGCAGTTATGTCCTGTGGTAAAAGAGTAACGCGCTCTGGTGGCGAAGCGCGTTCACCGTGTGGTCCAAGTCCAAATATTGTCATGCCAATTCCTTCAACTGCTCGGTGGAGCTTGGGCCTCGTCGTCGGCTTGCCGCGTAATAGAGTTCAAAGTTTCTAGGCCGTATACAAAGTCTGGATGCTGAGTTGGAGTTCCCAACAATATCCAGTCTTTCAAAAAGACCGGCTCAAAGAGCGCGGAAACAGCGATGCCCGCCGCACCTAAAAGGGCGGCGGAATTGCCCATTTGCGACCGCAGGATGCGCAGATCTCGGGTGACTAGCGGATGCGATGCGCCATAAACGGTTTCACGTATGCTTGCGAGCAAGATGTCATTCGTCTGAGCTATCGACCCGGCGAAGACGATAAGTTGTGGGTTTAGCATGTTAGCAAGGGTTGCCACGACGCCGCCAATGAGGCGACCGCTCTGCACGACGATTTCTGTACTCACGGAATCGCCCATTTGTGCCGCCTGACAAACTTCAACCGCCGTTATATTTTTTTCACGTTCAAGCAATTCAGCCAGATAGGCGCTTTCCCCAGATTGTGCGGCCTTGATGCCCTTCGCCTTGATCATACTGGCACCAGCCATAGCATCCAGTGAACCAGTGGTGTCGTCAGATGTCACTGGCAATTGTCCAATTAAACCAACGGCGCCAGCAGCACCGTGGTAAGGTTTACCGTTGCTGACCAGACCGGCACCAATTCGCTGGCCGACTTTGATAAATAGCATGGTTTGTTGACCTATCCCAGCACCGCCATTCAATTCCCCCATCGTCATCGTCTCAACGTTAGAGTGCATCCAGACGGGGACTTTAAACCGCTGCATTAGTGCCTCGACAAAACCGCTGTTGTCCCAATTAGGCAGGAAGTTAGGGGTTTCGAGCAGAAATGGGATGTTGGGATCGGTGAGAACCGGGCCAGGTACGGAAATTGAAATACCCCACAAATTGGGAATTTTTGGTTGCCGCGTCATCAGCCAATTAATCAAGGTGCAGACACGGTCCGCAGTTAAGGTCTGATTCGCGATGTTGATTGCTTCGTGATGTTCCATAATGAGCTTGCCCTGCAGGTCGGCAAGTCCAACGCCGATGGCCGATTGGTCAAGTGTGACAACAACAAGTCGGGCGCGATCTTTAGTGAATTGGACGAGGCGCGGCGCCCGGCCACCTGTCGCTACGCCTGTTTCACTTTCGCTAACCAAAACCAATTCCGAAAGAATCGCAAGTCTGTCGGCAATAATAGCCCGCCCATATTCGCTGACACGCTCTAGTTCATGGCGGGTTGTCGCTTCACTCAAACGCACATGGTTCAGTATAGCTACAAGGCTTGCTGTAGCCGCTTCGCTGTTACGCTGCCGTCCTTTGCGCCTTTGGCGTTTCGGCGCTGATTTGTCTGTGTTCACGAAATTTTGACTCTTCATATGATAATTTACAACAATAGTTCCCGAGTATTTGCAAGGCAAGTCCTAACTTTTGCTTCTAAAATGCAAAAGTTATATTACTTATGCATAAATAGTGTTGACTAAAGTTTAAATTATACCTTATCAGTTAAGTCGAACGGCTTTACTTGCCGAATTTGGGAGGACAACATGGGTGACTGGAAGCTTGCGTATCAAGCAAATTGTTGGGGTGATCTTGGCGGCAATGCAGAGGGGGTGACCTCGATCTCGCAGCTCAGCTATCGTACATTTGGTGACATGGATCGAGCGTGCGCGGAGATCGCTTCTGCGGGTTATAAAGGTGTTGAATTGTTTGACGGCAACCTGCTCGACTATAGCGCCGCCGATTTTCGCACTGTGCTTGCCAACAACGGCTTATTTTTGGTTGCCACTTATTCTGGTGCCAACTTCATTTTTGACGACATACTGCCAGAGGAACTGGCGCGCATCACACGAGCCGCTGACCGTGCCGCGGAACTAGATGCCCCGCATTTGGTAGTTGGGGGTGGCGCTAAGCGTTTTGATGGTATTCGCGATACGGACTATGATAAATTGGGGGCGGCACTTGATCGGGTTAAGTCATTGGCTGAGGATCGTAATCTTACTGCGCATTTCCATCCACATCTGTCGACAATCGTCGAGGGCCCCGAAGAGGTGCGCCGTATCTTCCGTCTGACTTCAATAGACTTTTGTCCGGACACAGCACACTTGGCTGCTGCTGGTGGCGATCCAGCGCAGCTGATCCGCGAATTTGCTGATCGTATTTCCTATGTCCACCTAAAGGGTTTCCAAAAAGAGCCCTTTGCATTCACACCACTCGATCGTGGTGATGTGCCTACCGACGAAATTATTGCAGCTATGCGCGAAACGAATTTCGCGGGCTGGGTCTGCACTGAACTTGATGCTTGGGACGATCCCGCTGATGGGGCGCGTTCCAGCATGGACTATTTAAACCAAGCCTAACTTGCTGGCATCAACCGGGGTACGCCCCAATCTTCTGGGAGGAAGAACTATGATTATGAAACGAAATATTTTGGGAATCGCCGCTGCGCTGGGGCTGGCAGTGTCCACTGCACCTGCTGTAGCTGATCCGTCCGCCGCATTGGCGGCATTACAGGAAACAGTCCTGTCCAAAGGCCCCAGTGGAGAAAATCCAAGCCCTGCAGCAGACCTCATGCTCAGCCAAACGGAAATTGATCAGATCAAGGCGATGAATGCGACCGCAGCCATTGTGATGCACTATGGTGGTAATGACTGGTCGAGCGCGCAGATCGAAGGCCTCAAGTTCCAATTTGGGGAAATGGGTATCAAGGTTATTGCCGTTACAGATGCTGGTTTCAAACCTGAAAAGCAAGTGGCAGATATTGAAACAATAATGATGATGGAGCCTGACATCATGGTTTCCGTTCCAACAGACCCATCGGCAACAGCTGCCGCCTATAAGGCTGTGGCTGCGGCTGGTGTTCAAATTGTATTCATGGAAAACACCCCTCCGGGTATGACGGCAGGCGTGGACTACGTTTCAGTGGTTTCGGCTGACAACTATGGCAACGGCGTTGCTTCAGCTCACCTTATGGCGCAGGCATTAGGTGACGAGGGTGGTCAGATAGGTCTCGTTTTTCATGCGGCCGATTTTTTTGTGACACGGCAACGCTATGATGCGTTCAAAGCAACGATCAATGAGAATTACCCAAACATCGAGATTGTAGCAGAGCAAGGCATCGGCGGACCGGATTTCTCGGGCGACGCAGATAAAGCAGCTTCTGCAATGCTGGTGTCGCATGCCGACCTCGATGGTATTTGGGCTGTTTGGGATGTTCCGGCTGAAGGTGTCATCTCGGCAGCTCGCGTTGCCGGCCGGGACGACCTGGTAATCACAACCATTGACCTCGGCGAAAACGTTGCGATCAATATGGCGCAGGGTGGCTTTATCAAGGGTTTGGGCGCACAGCGGCCTTTCGACCAAGGTGTTGCTGAAGCGATGCTTGCGGGCTATGGCTTGTTGGGCAAAGAAGCCCCTGCATTCGTCGCGGTTCCTGCTCTTCCAGTATCCAAAGACAACCTGCTCGAAGCCTGGGAGACAGTATACCGCTCCGAAGCGACGAAAAATATTCAAAATAGTATGAACTGACTTTGCAAAGGTCCTGTGGCAGTTCTCGCGCCGCAGGACCACTTTACACATTTTATTTACGGAGCATATCGATGACTAAAACACTAAACGTTGCACTAATTGGTGGCGGCTTCATGGGTAAGGCACATGCCTTGGCATATGCAGCGATGCCAATGTTTTTTTGGCCTGCCCCGGCAATACCCCACCGGAAGGTGGTGGTCGATTTAACCGAAGAGGCCGCTCAAGAGGCGCGTGACCGTTTCGGTTTTGAAGAAGCATCAAGTGACTGGAAAGCGATTGTCAACCGCCCCGACATCGACATTGTCGATATTTGCACTCCAAACAATTCTCACGCTGAAATCGCAATTGAAGCCTTGAAAGCTGGTAAACATGTAATTTGCGAGAAGCCACTTGCCGGGACACTTGCGGAATCTGTCGCAATGGCGAAGGCCGCCCGTGCGTCCAACGCTACAACGATGGTCGCCTTTAACTATCGCCGTACACCCGCTGTCGCTCTCGCCAAGAAATTCATTGATGAAGGTAAAATCGGCGACATAACCAACTTTCGTGGCACTTATTTGCAAGACTGGTCCGCAGATCCAAATGGGCCGTTATCCTGGCGCTTTCAAAAGAAGATAGCAGGGTCAGGCGCAATCGGCGATATTGGCACCCATGTAGTTGATATGGCACACTATCTTGTGGGTCCCATAGACACCGTGCAAGCGATTACTTCGACCTACGTAAAAACCCGCCCGATGCAACAAGGCGGTGTCGACAAACTGGGGGCATCCGACAAATCTGCCGACGCTGAACGCGCCGAAGTTGATGTTGATGATGAAGTCATGTCGATGGTGCGCTTTAAATCTGGCGCTGTTGGCAGTATCGAGGCCAGCCGCAACGCATGGGGTCGCAATAACTTCATCACGCTGGAAATCCACGGGACGAAAGGCTCGATTCTGTTCAACTACGAACGCCGGGACGAATTACAGGTTATGTTCGCCGATGATCCGGTTAATTCACGTGGCTTCCGTACTATCTACACAGGCCCTGCCCATCCCTATGGTGAAGGCCTTTGGCCGATCCCAGCACTGGGCATAGGTTACGGTGAGACCAAGATCATCGAGTGTTATGATTTCTGCAAAGCGATCATGAATGGTTCTCAGCCCTCGCCAAATTTTGAAGAGGCACTTTTAATTGAAAAGGTTGCCGATGCCCTCATCCGATCGGGTGAAACAAGCGCTTGGGAGAAGGTATAATGTCAACCGTTGCCGTCCGCATGGCCGGCATTTCAAAAAACTTTGGCGGTGTTAAAGCCCTGAAAAATGTTAACTTTGAAGTTTTGGCAGGAGAAGTCCACGCACTTTTGGGCGGCAACGGTGCCGGAAAATCAACGATCCTGAAGGTTCTGAACGGCGTGCATGTACCGTCGGCCGGCACAATTGAAGTATTGGGTGTACCACTCACCATTCATACACCCGAAGCCTCTCGCGCTGCAGGGATTGCAATGAATTATCAAGAAATGAGCTTGATCCCGACGCTAACTGTGGCTCAAAACGTTTTTTTGACGCGCGAGACGAAGTCAGGCGGTCTAATCGACGATAAAAAGGCAGAGCGCAAAGCCGCCAAACTCTTTGCAATGCTTGGTGTAGACGTTGATCCGCGCGCAATTGTTGGTGATCTTGGTGCAGGGCAAAAACAACTGACTGAAATCGTCAAGGCTATTTCCCAAAACGCACGCATTCTAGTGCTTGATGAACCATCCACTGCTTTGGCGATATCTGATGTAGATAGGCTGTTCACCTTCCTGCGCAAACTGAAGAAGCAAGGTGTTGCGGTCATATATGTAAGTCATCGAATGGACGAAATTGCCCGCATCGCTGACCGTGCTACGATCTTGCGTGACGGTAAGCATGTTATTACAGCTGCTATCGGCGACCTACCAATCGATACGATGATCGAACATATCGTTGGAAAACGGTCCCTTGGCCTTGCTGATATAGAACGGAGCGATGCTGTTCGCGGTGATATAGCTCTGGAGCTGCGCAACGTGTCGGGTCGTAATAAACCCGATAATATCTCGCTCACGATTTACAAAGGTGAGGTCGTCGGGTTGGCTGGCCTCCTTGGCTCGGGCCGCACATCTCTCGCAAAACTTGTCGCAGGGATTGAACCAGTGGTTTCTGGTGAAATTCGCATCAACGACCGCCCTGTTAGTTTCCGTCGTCCCGGTGACGCAATCACAGCGGGTGTGGCACTTGTGCCTGAAGCTCGAGCGACGCAAGGTATCATCGCAGCTCATTCAGTTTCCGACAACCTAACACTTGCTGCGCTGGATGGTCTTTCAAAGGCAGGCTTTGTCATTGCAGCTAAGGCGCACGCAGCGACAAACGCCCAAATCGAGCGGCTTTCGATCAAAACAGCAAGCTGCGATCATTCTGTTAGCACGCTTTCGGGCGGCAATCAGCAAAAGGTCGTCATTGGCAAATGGTTGGCCGTTGACCCGGACGTGTTGGTGCTTGACGAGCCAACAGCAGGCATCGACATCGGATCAAAATCCGAAATTATCAGACTAGTGCGTGAGCTGGCCGCGAACGGCAAAGCAATTCTAATGATTTCCTCGGAGTTATCGGAGCTTTTGACTGCCTGCGATCGGATTGTCGTAATGGCTGACGGACGCGTCTATGAGGATTTTTCCCGCGCCGCGCTGGATGATCCAGCTGAGGCAAATACCGACATCACACACCGCTTGCAAGCCGCTGAACAGCGGTTGCAAATTTCTATTCAAGAAGCCCTCGCTGCAGGGCAGGAGATTTCCCATGCCCAACAGTGACACAACCCACGCCGCTGGCTTGGTCGGCGCCTTTCTACAAAATTGGCGGCAAAATATCATCTATATCGGTTTTATTGCGATCTTTGTGGTCTTTGCGCTTACGCTGAATGACAGGGGGTTTCTGAACCCAAACAATCTGCTCAACATTGTCCGCCAGACAGCGATGATCGCCGTGATGGCTATAGCAATGACTTTCGTGTTGTCTGCAGGTGAAATTGATCTGTCTGTTGGTGCTGTCGCGGGCCTCTCCAGTGTCACTGTTGCCATGGTGATTTCTGTTGCTGGGCCATTTGCGGGGATTCTTGCAGGTCTGGCAACAGGCATTGCCATCGGCACCTTTAACGGCTGGCTAACTACAAAAATTGGTATCCCTTCGTTTTTAACGACACTCGCAATGATGGGTATTGCAAAAGGAATTGCGATGTGGGTTTCGGGCACATCCGCAGTTCCGATCTTGTCACAAAGCTATGCCTGGTGGTTTGGCGGTGGCTCCATCGGGCCCATTCCGGTATTGCTTTTTTGGATTTTGATTTTTAGTGCAATCGGTCATGTAGTCTTACGCCGTACTGGTTTTGGTCGCAGGGTGCTCGCAACAGGTGGTGGCGAGCAAGCCGCTGGCTATTCCGGCATCAACACCGCCAAGATCAAGTTTCGGGTTCTGGTCATTTCATCTACTGCTGCGGCTTTGGCTGGGATGTTTTATGCGGGCCGACTGCAATCGGGCCGATTTCAGCTAGGCGAAGGAGACGAGCTATCAGTTATCGCCGCGGCTGTGCTGGGCGGAACCTCGCTTTTTGGTGGTAAAGGAACCGTTATAGGCACCATCGTTGGCGCGCTCATGATTGGCCTTATTAACAATGGATTAATTCTGATGGGGCTGGAGTTTAGTCAACAACTGATCGCACGCGGTGGTATCATTATTCTTGCTGTTGCGCTTAGCCAGAAAAGAGCGTGAAAATGAAAAATGTTACCATCATAGGTACTGTAACTGCAAAGCCGGAAACACGCGAGGAACTGTATGCGCTTTTGTCTGCGCAGGTTGAGCCAACTCGTAAGGAAAATGGTTGCATCAACTATGATTTCCATGTCGATGCAGAAGACACGTGCGTCTTTGTTTTCTATGAAAACTGGAGATCTCAAGAAGATCTGGACGCCCATTTGAGAATGTCGCATCTTGAGCCGTTGTTTTTGCAGGTTCACAGGCTTTTGGCATGTCCGGTAAATATTCGTTACCTTGCAATGCTTAGCAAGATGGCGTGATGGAGGCGCAAATCACACCAACATTTAGAACTCTTTAATAAGTTGAAATTAGGACCTTTCTGATTCAATCAAAATGAAAACGCTTTGATGTAAAAACACTCGATGGAGAAGACATGAAAACAATCAAGGGCCCAGCTTTATTTTTAGCGCAATTTGTTGGTGATAAGTCGCCTTTCAATTCATGGCAATCGATCACTAAATGGGCCGCTGAGTGTGGCTATATAGGCGTTCAAGTTCCAAGTTGGGACAAACGTCTTATTGACTTAGACCTCGCCGCAGAAAGCAAAAATTATTGTGACGAATTCAAGGGGCAGGCTGCGATGAATGGTATTGTCGTGACGGAATTGTCTAGCCACTTGCAAGGTCAGCTCGTTGCGGTGCATCCGGCTTATGACACTGCATTCGACGGATTCTGTCCTGAGCACTTTCGGGGGAGACCTGCTGCTCGACAGGAATGGGCAGTTGATCAAGTCAAGAAAGCGATCACAGCTTCGCGAAACATGGGAATTTCTGAACATGCGACGTTTTCTGGAGCACTTGCATGGCCATATTTATACCCTTGGCCGCAACGACCCACTGGCCTAGTTGAAACAGCCTTTGACGAACTAGCTCACCGCTGGATGCCCATTCTCGATCACGCGGAAACCAATGGTGTCGACATTTGCTATGAAATACATCCGGGTGAAGATTTACACGACGGCGATACTTTTGAAATGTTTCTGGAGCGTGTTGACAACCACGCTCGTTGCAACATGCTATATGATCCCAGCCATTACCTTCTGCAGCAATTAGATTATCTGGACAACATCGACATATATGCCGAGCGTATAAAAATGTTTCATGTCAAAGACGCAGAATTCAATCCAACTGGCAGAAAAGGAATATATGGTGGATTTCAAGCTTGGGCAGACCGTGCGGGCCGCTTCCGCAGTCTTGGCGATGGCCAAATAGACTTCGGAGCAATTTTTTCGAAGATGGCAACCAATAATTTCGATGGTTGGGCGGTTGTCGAGTGGGAGTGCGCGATTAAGCATCCAGAAGATGGGGCCAAGGAAGGCGCTCAGTTTGTGAAAGACCAAATCATTCGTGTGACACCTCACGCATTCGATGATTTTGCAGGGGTCGAATACAACGAAGCTGAGAACCGCAAAATGCTTGGATTGGAAAGTTGAACTATGAGTGATCCAATTAAATTAGGAATGGTGGGCGGTGGTAATGATGCATCTATCGGTGCAGTACACCGTATCGCAGCTCGCTTAGATGGTGAATTTGTCCTCACTGCAGGTGCGTTATCATCAACTCCTGAAAAGGCGATGGCATCCGGTAAAGCTTTAGGTCTTGCAGCCGACCGGACCTACCCGACATTTTTGGATATGGCTAAACGCGAAGCCCGACTGAAAGATGGGATCGAAGCTGTCGCAATTGTCACGCCAAATCACTTGCACTATCCAGTGGCCCGAGAATTTATAAAACGAGGTATACACGTTATCTGCGACAAGCCTTTGACGTCAACTCTTTCAGATGCAAAAAAAATGGAGGTCGCCGTCAGGAAGTCAGACGCACTCTTTATTCTGTCACACAATTACACTGGTTACCCAATGATCCGTCAGGCCAAAGAAATGATTGCGGATGGCACATTGGGAAATTTGCGGATGATTCAAGTTGAGTATGTTCAGGATTGGCTTACCGAACCTGCAGAAGAGTTGGGAGTAAAGCAGGCGGAATGGCGCACAGATCCTGCTCGCTCAGGAGTTGGAGGAGCGATTGGCGATATAGGGACTCACGCCTACAATTTGGCACGGTTTGTGACCGGATATAAACTAGATAGTTTGGCAGCAGACCTTGATTCTTTTGTGCCTGGAAGGAGACTTGATGACAACGCACATGTAATGATGCGATTTGAAGGCGGAGCAAAGGGAATGTTGTGGTGTAGCCAGGTCGCTCCGGGTAATGAAAATAACCTACGCTTACGTATTTTTGGTGAAAATGGCGGCATAGAGTGGAGCCAGGAAGATCCAAATTATCTTTGGTATTCACCATATGGGGCTCCAAAGCAGCTGTTAACCCGTGCTGGTAGTGGCGCGGCAGACTCTGCAAATGCTGTCAGCCGCACCCCTGGGGGGCATCCCGAAGGGTACTTAGAAGGGTTTGCAAACATTTATACGGAAGCTGCAAAAGCTATAAGAGCGGTGGGTGCTGCAAAACCCATTCCAACGGATATCAAACTGCAAGGTATCGAGGAAGGTATTGAAGGCGTTCGCTTTCTCACCGCATGCGTCCAATCTTCGAAAAGAAATTCTGCCTGGGTTTCACTTTGGCAAGTGTGAGTAACACCAAGCGATCCCACCGGTTCTTATATACATTTTGTTTGTGTGTCCCAGGATGAGACGAATTCTACGTAACAGAAATTAATGCTGAGTAGTGAAACGCAAAATGAGAAAGCCCAGCATAAAGGCAAATCCAGAAGGCCCCTATGGGTACTGTCAGACAAAACGAGCTTGAGACGGGGCGGGTGGTTTCGTAGCCTCGCCGTA
>DGNZ01000116.1 GCA_002389175.1 Rhodospirillaceae bacterium UBA4479
CAAAAAGACAGGAGCTGCCTCGCACAAATTACTGTGAATAATGCACTCAGACTGAATAAATTCAGTCCAATTACAATTTCATGTATATATGCGCGTTACAGCTCCGTAAATTGCCCAATCAGACAACCAACCGCCGCCCGCGCATCTCTTCCAAAACACAATGTCAATCAGCGTCACAAGGCACCCGAAGGTGTTTGTGAATATGTGCCAGAGGCACAAAACCGGCCGAAAGGTTCCGACCGGAGTGGCGCGTTCTAAAGCGCTGGTCCGGGCTTGTCAAACCCCTTTCGTACGAGGGCAGGAAGTATAACTTCCCAAAACGTAGAGATCAAACGCAAAGCAGTAAAACAATCCGCCCGCGCTTGGCCTCAGCCAGTGAGTGGTGGTATATGATGATGCCTAGACTTTGGCAAGCGTCTAATATCAAAAATATTGCAATTGCGAAGAAAAATTCAAAAGGTCAGATTTCAATGCATGCATCGATCAAATTTCGGCAGATTACGAGACATTTTGTTTTGACGGTTGGCATGATTGCCTTGGTCGGATGCACACAAACCGCCAATATTTCTGCTAATCAGGCGGCACATTCGGGCAGTTCTGCCAGTACGAACGCCGCGGAGCCCCAACCGAGTATTTTTCCTGATCTGCCGATTCCACAAGGTGCCAAAATGAATGTGGATCGAACCCTAGTTGTTGGCACCGAAGACTGGTTTGGACAATTGGTCTTAGAAGCATCCGGAAATACATTCCAGATGTTTGATTTTTATCGCAACGGTCTGCCAAAGTTTGGCTGGGCGGAAATCACATCCGTTCGAGCCGCTGTAAGTGTCCTGACCTATGAACGTGAGCAGCGCATATTACAGATGCAAATCGAAAGTGGGTCCCTGACCGGTTCCGTCATCACTATTACTGTATCGCCACGCGGTATTGCTAAACCACCCGCAAGCTAATTCAAAAGAATCATAAGGAAACAATTATGCACGACGTAGTCATCATCGACGGTGTCCGAAGCCCCATCGGTAAATTCGGCGGTGGATTATCCAAAGTCCGTCCGGATGACCTATTGGCTGAGGTCCTAAAGGCCTTAGCAAATAGGACGGGACTTGATACGGCCTCAATTGATGAAGTCTATGCAGGTTGCGGCAACCAGGCTGGAGAAGACAATCGTGACGTGGCTCGTATGGCGAGCCTTTTGGCGGGATTTCCAACAGAAGTGCCTGGGGTCACGATCAATAGAAACTGTGCCTCTGCGCTGGATGCCGTCAATGCCGCCGCCCGCACAATTGCCATTGGTGAGGGAAAACTATGTATCGGGTCCGGTGTTGAATGCATGAGCCGGGCACCATTTGTGATGGGAAAACCCGAACGCGTCCCGACCAATCAAGCCCCAACATTATGGGACACGACCGTCGGCTGGCGTTTCAACAATCCCAAAATGGACGCGATGTATCCGATCGTCTCATTGGGAGAGACCGCCGAGAACATCGCCAAAGAAATGCAAATCACGCGTGCTGAGCAGGATGCATTTGCATTGGAAAGCCAACATCGTGCTGTTGCCGCCATCAATTCAGGCAAGTTTCGCGATGAAATTGCGCCGATCAGCGTACCGTCGCGTAGGGGCGACCCAATCATCATCGACACCGATGAACATATTCGTGCCCGGAACGATAATGGCGTTCTGACGGTTGATACGGACCTTGAGGGCTTGGCAAAACTGCGCCCCGCCTTCACTAAAGACGGCACAGTCACAGCAGGAAATTCATCGGGCATTAATGATGGTGCCGCAGCCTTGCTATTAAGTGATTCTGAAACAGCCGCATCACTGGGCATGAAACCGAAACTGAAATGGTTGGGTTCGGCATCTGCAGGCGTTGATCCCCGTGTCATGGGATATGGCCCCGTTCCGGCCACAGAGAAACTTTTGATACGCCTGGGGCTGAGTTTAGATGACATCGGATTGATCGAGCTAAACGAAGCATTTGCTGCTCAGGCCATCGGCTGTATACGCAAACTTGGCATCGACCATGACAAGGTCAACGTCAACGGCGGCGCAATTGCGCTGGGACATCCCACAGGGGCATCTGGTGCACGCATAGTCATTACGTTGATGCATGAAATGGAGCGCCGCGCAAAAGCTGGCAATCCCGTCAAATACGGCTTGGCAACATTATGCGTCGGCGTCGGCATGGGTGTCGCCACCGTGTTCGAATGGATTGGAGAATAAGATGCCCCGGCCACTCGAAGGGGTTCGCGTTGTCGGCCTGGAACAGTATATGGCTGGCCCATATTGCACATTGCTGTTAGCGGACGCCGGGGCTGAAGTCATTAAGATCGAACGGCCGGGCCTAGGTGATCCACGGCGCCAGATGCCCCCCTTTGCTGAAAAAGATGGGCACAAAAAAGGTGCCGGGTTCATGGGTTATAATCGAAATAAAAAAAGCCTCGCGCTTAATTTGCGTGACCCAAAGGGACAAGAAGTCTTCAAGAAACTTTGCGGCACCGCGGATGTTGTTGTCGAAAATCTGCGGCCTGGGTCAATGTCGAAACAAGGTCTTGGCCACATCGACATGCGGGCCGCAAATCCACGACTGATCTGGGCGATCATTTCTGGGTTTGGGCGAATGCCGGGTTATACGGGTCCCTATTCTGATCGACCCGCATTCGACATCGTCGCCGAAAGCATGAGTGGCATGATGAACTTGGTCGGGTTCGCTGATAAGCCACCCAGTTGGACAATCTATGGCCTCGCCGACATCATATCAGGGACCATGGCGGCGTATGGGATCATGCAGGCGTTGTACATGCGCGAGAGAACAGGCGAAGGCCAGATGGTCGATAGTGCTATGTTCGATAACATGCTGGCGCTCAACGAGCAGATGATTTCGTATTATTCCATCGCCGGAGAAATTGGCGAACGCGGCAAACCCAAGAACTATTATCCGCGTGGTGCGTTCGAAGCATCAGACGGATGGGTCGCATTGCATTGCCCCGATAATATTTTATGGGGACGGTTGGCAACGGCTATCGGGCACCCTGAACTCAAAGATGACGCGCGTACATCGACGTCTCCTGCACGCTGTAAACATATTCCGATGATTGATGCGTTGATCACGGAATATTTAAGCCATATGACACGGGACGAGGCCGTCGCAGCATTGAATGCGGCTGGCGTGCCCTGTGGTTCCGTGAATCGTGCAAATGATGTCTTTCATGACCCCCATGTGGCAGCACGGAAAATGCTGATCGAGATCGATGATCCGAAAGTGGGTGCGTATAAATTCGCGCGCACAACACCGCACATGTCAGCAGCACCTGAACCACCGACCAATCCCGCACCTGAGTTGGGCGAACACACGCGTGATCTTCTGAAAGATTTGGGTTATGCGGAAACAGATATCGACGCCATGGCAGGCGCCGATATCATAGGTGTCCACAAGAGTTAACTTAGCCGCAGATTATGCGGCCGCCGCCTGCTCGCCGTTAATCATCAAGCCATCACTACCTGCCGAGACTTCGATCTCGTCCCCATCATCGATGCGGCCTTCGAGGATCGCCTGAGCCAGCGGGTTTTCTAAGGCACGTTGGATTGTCCGTTTTAACGGACGCGCACCATAAACAGGATCGTATCCTTCATTTGCCAACCAGTGACGAGCAGCTTCATCAAGCTGCAATACGATTGAGCGGGAATGCAGGCGATCGCGCAACCGCTCCAACTGGATATCGACAATCCCATCCATATGTTCGCGGGATAAACGACGGAACAGAATGGTTTCGTCCAACCGGTTTAGGAATTCTGGGCGGAAAGATCCGCGCACGACTTCCATCACCATGGGACGGATTTCTTCGAGGTCATGTCCCGCTTCTTGGTTGGCGATCAACTCGCTTCCCAAGTTCGATGTCATAATAATGAGCGTATTTCGGAAATCGACCGTGCGGCCTTGTCCATCTGTTAAGCGCCCATCATCTAGAACTTGAAGCAATACATTGAAGACATCGGGGTGCGCTTTTTCGACCTCGTCAAACAAGATGACCTGATAAGGACGACGACGGACCGCTTCAGTCAATGAACCACCCTCGTCGTATCCGACGTATCCTGGCGGTGCGCCAATCAGACGTGCGACAGAATGCTTCTCCATAAACTCGGACATATCGATTCGGACTAGCGCCTGTTCATCATCGAACAAGAACGACGCCAATGTTTTGGTCAACTCGGTTTTACCGACACCCGTGGGGCCTAAGAACAAGAAGGACCCGATGGGCCGGTTCGGATCTTGGAGGCCGGCACGCGCGCGACGTACGGCGTTAGATACTGCAACCAACGCATCTTCTTGGCCAACAACACGGCCGCGAAGGGCGTCTTCCATTCGAAGCAGCTTTTCACGCTCCCCTTCGAGCATCTTGTCGACGGGTATACCTGTCCAGCGTGAGATCACCTGAGCAACGTGTTCTGCTGTCACGGACTCATCGACCATGCTGCCATCTTCTTCAGCATCAGCTTTGGCGAGTCTCTCTTCGAGCTTTGGAATAAGCCCATATGTTAGTTCACCCGCTTCTTCGAGCTTACCATCGCGAATGGCCCGTTCTGCCGTCATCCGCGCGTTATCCAACTCTTCTTTGAGTTTAGTCGTATCCGCAAGCGATGCTTTTTCCGATTCCCACTGACTGGTGAGTTCTTCGGATTGCGCTTCTAAATCGTCTAACTCCGTTTCGAGTTTACCCAAACGATCTTGAGAGCTTTTATCGGGTTCCTTTTTCAACGCCTCGCGCTCGATCTTCAACTGGATAATACGGCGATCTAACTCGTCAATCTCTTCCGGCTTACTATCGATCTGCATCCGCAATCGGCTGGAGGATTCATCCATCAAATCGATCGCCTTATCCGGCAAGAACCGATCCGTGATGTATCGCGCACTCAGCGTCGCGGCCGCGACCAGCGATGAATCTGTAATGCGAACCCCATGATGTAATTCGTATTTTTCCTTGATCCCGCGCAGGATTGATATCGTGTCTTCTACCGTAGGCTCTGACACGAAAACCGCCTGGAACCGGCGCGCCAATGCAGCATCTTTTTCGACGTGTTTACGATACTCATCCAATGTGGTGGCACCAACACAATGCAGTTCGCCACGCGCCAATGCAGGTTTCAACAAGTTCGATGCATCCATCGATCCTTCTCCCGCCCCGGCACCGACAAGCGTGTGCATCTCGTCGATGAACAGCACAATCTGACCCGCCGCGTTTTGCACCTCGTTCAGTACAGCTTTTAAGCGTTCTTCGAATTCACCACGGAATTTTGCACCTGCAATTAACGATCCAAGGTCGAGCACCATCAACGTTTTTCGCTTTAAGTTCTCGGGTACATCGCCATCAACGATACGCTGGGCCAAGCCTTCGACGATTGCCGTTTTACCAACACCAGGTTCGCCGATCAGGACTGGATTATTTTTGGTTCGACGCGACAGCACTTGGATGGTGCGGCGGATTTCCTCGTCCCTTCCAATCACGGGGTCGAGCTTGCCTTCCATCGCGGCAGCCGTCAGATCGGTGGCATATTTATTGAGCGCATCGTAATTGTCTTCGGCATTCGCTGAATGCGCGGGACGGCCCTTACGGAATTCATTAATCGCACTGTTAAGCTTTTGCGGCGTGACGTCGGCATCTTCCAAAATCTGCGCCGCAGGTGTCCCCTTAGAAAGAGCAACGGCAATCAGTAAACGCTCGGCCGTAACAAAACTATCGCCAGCCTTATCAGCCAATTGTTCCGCTTGATCAAAAAGCTTTGCGGTCTCAGGTGCCAAGTAAAGCTGTCCCGCTCCGTCACCTTCGACTTTTGGGATTTTATAGAACGCTTGATTGGTGCCTTCGATGGCACGGCCGCGATCACCGCCAGCGGCGTCAATCAGATTGGCTGCCAAGCCTTCTGAATCCTCAAGTAATGTTTTAAGAACATGCAACGAAGTCAGTTGCTGGTGGTTATTTCTGAGCGCTAATGTTTGCGCAGACTGAATAAAGCCCCGCGCACGCTCGGTATAGTTTTCAAAGTCCATGCCTAAATCCTTTCATTGCGCCGAGTGATGTTGCCCTCAATTGAGCAGCAATACCCCCTCGCGAAGTGTGGTCATGTTATAACAAATATGGCCTACCAGCGCGACGCCGCAAGCGCTACAGCAACAAAAATCAACGTTCGTTGACAGTGCCGAATTCGCCGTTCAGTGTTTGTCATTATGAGTAGTACAATAAGCGCAATATATCGACATCCCGTTAAGGGCCTTACCCCTGAAAAGCGATCAGAGGTAGAGTTAAGTCCTGGTCAGGCCATCCCCAATGACAGGCGCTTTGCCCTCGCACTTGGCTCAACCCAGGTCGACGGCACGGTTTCCGAATGGATGGCAAAATCTAATTATCTCATGTTGATGAGGGATGAACGCCTTGCCCAACTTCAGACCGAATTCGATGATGAAACCCAAACGCTGACGGTTTTACGGGGCGGCAGACAAGTCGCCCGTGGCGCTCTGACCCAAAAAATTGGCCGCACGATGATTGAAGATTTCTTTCAGGCCTTCATGAAAGAAGAATCACGTGGTCGACCAAAATTGATCGAAGCCGCCGAAGGCCATGTGCTTTCTGATCATGACAGCCCCGTTATTTCCATGATCAATCTCGCATCATTGCAAGATATGGCGCGGGTTCTGGGATCAGCACCAGATGCCAGGCGTTTTCGTGGAAATTTCTTGATCGAAGGAATGGAGCCTTGGGCCGAATTCGATCTATGCGGCATGCAGGTCAAGGTTGGCGATACCATCCTCGAAGTTACCGAACGCATTGACCGCTGCGGTGCAACGAACGTTGATCCGGATACTGCAGAACGTGATCTGAATATTCCAAAAGCATTAATGCGCGGATATGGCCACATTGAATGTGGCGTGTTCGCCCGCGTTATCGAGGGTGGCACTGTGCGCGAGGGCGATACGATAACGCCCGTTTAACGCATTCAGTCGCCAGCTTGTGGCTGTTCAACCGGTTCGGCAACAACTGCAGTTTTACGTGGACGAAGTGCTCTAGGTTTCTTCGGTGCAACCGCAACTTCTTCTGGGACTGCATCGTTAGCTGGCACGTCAGACGCATCAACTTTCGAAGATTCTTCAGACACCGTTTCGGCTGATGTTATTTCAACTGTCTTCACGTCTTCAGGAGCATTCGCCGCGCTGTCATCCGATTGTGGCTGCGCGTCTTGATTATCACCCGATTCTGTATTGGCCTGCCCATCATCACGGTTATTTCGTCCATGACGGTTACGATTCCCATCACGGTTTTGATTTCCGTCACGGTTCTGCCCATCGCGGTTCTGATTGGCTTCGCGCTCTTTATTTTCGCGTTCTTTGTTTTCAGCGTCCGCGTTCATAACCCGATAATAGTGCTCGGCATACTGTAAGTAGCTTTCAGCCAAGACACGATCACCAGATGAGAATGCATCGCGCGCAAGCGATTGATACTTCTCTAAAACCTGTTGGGCCGTGCCGCGCACTTTTACTTCAGGGCCATTGCTCTCAAAGGAGTTGCCCCGTTGGTTCGGGTAACGACGGTTACTGTTATTGTTGTTTCCGCGCGACCGTTGTCGTCTATTATTTTGTCCGTGTTTCATAACTCTCAACGCTCTTAAATGATTGCGTAAGAACCCACGACTCGCTGACTACGGATACCGGTAAGCACCAACTTCCGAGAACTAGAGCGATGAACGCAGATTTGGGATTTTGTACGCCCTATGAGCGTCCCCCCTGACCCCGAAGAGCCAATATTAATCACGTTACCGTTTACCCCCTGTAATTCCAACACCTTTTTTGTGGAACATAAGCCCACGGATAATCCCACCAATGTCTGCCCGTGCCTGGACCAAGTCAAAACCATGGATTAACGCAATTCCACACACGTCATCCCGTTGCCCGATGCCAATTTCTACAACGACTTTTCCATCCGCTGCTAATACTTGGCTAATCGCCGAAAAAATGGCGCGATACATGTCTAAGCCATCATCCCCACCATCAAGTGCCGTCATCGGCTCAAATGCTCGGACATCTTTGTCGAGACCATCAATATCGCGTGTTGGAATGTAAGGCGGGTTCGATACGATTAGATCAAACGTATTAACCTGACCTTTGGTCCAATTCCCCTGAAGAAAATCGCTTCGATCAAAAAGCTCCACGCGCTTTGCGTTTTCGGCCGCTACGGCAATTGCATCCGCTGAGATGTCCACACCCACGCCAGTAGCCATTTTGAATTCTGACAACAAAGCTAACAACAGACATCCGCTCCCCGTCCCCAAATCTAAAATTCGACCAGGGGGGCAATCTGAATAATGCTCTAAAACCAATTCGATAAGGGTTTCGCTATCAGGTCGGGGGATCAATGTCGCCGGACTTACCATTAACGGCAAACTCCAAAATTCACGCTCCCCTAAAATGTACGCAACCGGTTCGCCATTCGCTCGACGTGAGAGCAACTCAGATATTCGGTCTAGATTTGATTGCGAAATTATTTCATCGACTGAATTAAAAATTTGTGTCGATGTTTTTTGCAGCGCCGCACCAATCAATAATCGCGCCTCTCGTCGAGGATCATCTACATTGGCAGACTCCAAGTTCGAAGTCGCCTCAGCAATCGCCTTCGCGATTGTCGTCATTCCATGGCAGCCAGTTGGCGGGCGTTTTCTTCGGTCATCAGTGCATCAATCACATCGGACATGTCACCCTCTAAAAAATTGTCCAGATTATGCAATGTGAGGCCAATGCGATGGTCTGTTATTCGCCGCTCGGGAAAATTATACGTCCGAATACGTTCAGAACGATCACCCGATCCAACTTGGTCTTTGCGGTTTTGAGCTCGCTCGGTGGCTTGTCTTTCACGTTCTGCGTCATACATCCGGGCGCGAAGAATTTTCATCGCCTTGGCACGGTTCTTATGCTGGGACTTTTCATCCTGCTGCGTGACCACAATCCCAGTCGGAATATGAGTGATACGCACAGCACTATCGGTTGTATTGACATGCTGACCGCCAGCCCCCTGTGCACGATAAGTATCGATACGCAGATCTTTGTCTTCGATGTTCACATCGACTTCTTCGGCTTCAGGCATAACGGCAACGGTCGCGGCGGACGTATGGATGCGGCCACCTGATTCCGTCACGGGCACACGTTGAACGCGATGCACACCACTTTCAAATTTCAGATGACGGAAAACATCTTTACCAGAAATCTCGGCAACGGCTTCTTTGGTGCCGCCAATCCCGGTTTCCTGCATATCCATGATCTCAAATTTCCAACCCATCCGGTCTGAATATCGCTGATACATCCGGAACAAATCAGCTGCAAAAAGCCCCGCCTCATCGCCACCTGTCCCCGCCCGGACTTCTAGAAGGGCATTTCGACCGTCAGCTTCGTCCTTTGGCAGCATCTGAAGTTTGACTTCGGATTCCAGCGCTGGAATGCGCTCTTTCAGTTCCTCGAGCTCCATCTCCGCCAACGTTTTCATCTCGGGATCCGTTTCTGGATCAGCCATCATCGACAAAATGCCATCCAATTCTGATAGAGCCGCCTGATATGCTTCGATAGACTTCACGATCGGCGTCAGATCAGAATATTCCTTAGACAATTCCGCATAGCTATCACCGGCAAGCGAGCCATCGGACATCATGTGCGTCAATTCCTCAAAGCGGTCAGTCACCCGCGATAAATGCTCATCCATGCTCACGGCTTGTTTTCTCCGTCATTGTTGAGACCGAAAAGTGTCTCAATCATCTGTTCAATTGATTCTATATTTCCATCGTCCGCTGCGATCTCGCGCAGCCGCTCGCTCGGCGTATGTAATAATTTCTGCATTAACAAATGTGTGGCTTTCTCAGCATCCGCCCCCGCCTCGGCCAATGCCTCTTCACGAAGTGTGGCCACATGTTCTCTTAACGAAACCAATGTCGGTACAGCGGTGCGTTCTCGCTTGCCACGGAGGTAAGCATTTACTTCTGCCTCAACGATGGCTTCTGCACTCGCAGCCTGCGACTCGCGACTCTGTAGGCCTTCCATCGCCAAGCGTTCTAAATCCCCCAAATCATAGAGGAATGCATCATCTAAACGATCGACGGCTGGCTCTACATCACTCGGCAAACCAGCATCAACGATGAATTGCGGGCGATACCGCCGTGCTTTCAATGCGATACGGATCATATCCGCGCTTAGGTGTTTTTCGCGTCCCCCGACTGCCGCGATGACAACGTCTGCATGTATCAATGCATCTGACAATTGCTCGAGTGCGACATGCGGCACGTCCATCCGGCTGGCTAAATCCTTTGCCGAACGCCCACCTGCATCAGCAACCGACATATTTGTAATACCAGCGCGCATCATTTCACGGGCAATTACTTCACCCATATCACCACTGCCCAATGTCAAAGCCTGCACACGACTTAGATCTCCATGCACGTCTCGGGTAATCCCAATCGCAACAGAGGCTATTGATACAGGTCGTTCTCCAATCGCTGTTTCTGTGCGCACACGTTTCGCAACGGAATAGGACGCCTGGAACAAGTTATCCAAATGCCCATCGACCATCTGGCTATCACGGGCCATACGATGGCATGCTTTTAACTGGCCCAAGACCTGCGGTTCTCCGACGACAACACTATCCAATGACGATGCCACACGGAACAAATGCTTAACCGCCGACTGATCAGCATGCACATAAAGTGCACCATCAAGTTCTGCGATTTCGATATCAGCATGCTGCGCAAGTGACGTCTGAATAGCTTTCGTTGCAGCTTCTAGGTCATTCGACATGGTTGCGACATCGATCCGATCACAGGTCGACATCACCGTTGCCTGTTCCAAACCGTTTGATTTCAGCATTTCCAAAAACTTGGGGACATCGGAGTCTTCGACGAAAAGTCGGTCGCGCAGCGTCAAATTGCCGGTTGTATGATTTGTTCCGACAATGAGGGGGCGTAGTGATTTTTGAGACGAGGCTGTCACGACAGCTAACGATATTGGGTGAGGTGCTCCCCGAGATTTTGCAACGGCACCTCGGCCTGCTCCCCACTCGACATATTACGTACCGTCGCCGCATCACGGGCCAGTTCATCATCACCGATGATGACCGCAGCAACGGCCCCAACTTTATCAGCACGCTTCATGCGTTTGCCCATATTTCCAGAATAACCAAGATCAACATTATACCCGGCATTTCTAAGATCTTGAGCAATTATCATTGCTTTGCGCGCCGCCTCAGCTCCCATCGGGATCATCGCGATCGGATGAACCGCGGCGGCAATATCGCCGACCATCATGGCCAAACGCTCTACGCCTGCTGCCCAACCGATTCCCGGAGTCGGACGGCCACCCATTTGCTCCATCAGGCCGTCGTACCTGCCACCCGCCAATACGGCACCCTGTGAACCCAATGTATCGGTCACAAATTCAAATGCAGTATGCGAATAATAATCGAGGCCACGAACCAAGCGCGGATTAAACGTCGATGCGACGCCAATGTCTTCCAATCCATTTTGCACGGTTTCAAAGAACTCTCGGGAATGATCGTTTAAATGTTCGTGGAGTAATGGTGCATCTACCATTACGGCGCGGTCACCCTCGTCCTTTGAATCGAAAATACGCAGGGGATTTTTCTCAAGCCGCGTCAAACTTTCTTCGGAAAGCTTGTCTTTGTGACCCTCAAGGTAGGCCACCAAGGTATCGCGATACGCCAACCGACTTTCTGGATCACCCAACGAATTAATCTGCAACACCACATCATCGGCAATGCCAAGTTCGCGCAGCAAATGCGCACCGACGGCAATCACTTCGATATCAGCCTGCGGTCCAGGGACCCCTAGAATTTCTACATCAACTTGGTGAAACTGCCGTAAGCGGCCTTTTTGCGGCCGCTCGTATCTGAATACGGGTCCCCGCGCGAACAACTTAACGGGCACAGATTGTTGCAATCCATTCGACATAAATGCCCGCGCCAAACCCGCCGTGAATTCTGGTCGAAGTGTGATGCTATCCCCACCGCGATCATCAAAGGTATACATTTCCTTTGTGACGACATCCGATGTTTCACCCAATGTGCGCTGAAATACTTCGGTGAATTCAAAAATCGGCGGGGTGGCTTCTTCAAAACCGTAACGGAGAGCTATTTCAGCAGCCGTATCCTGAACATGCCGTTGGGCACGGAAATCAGCGGGCAAAAGATCATGGGTGCCGCGTACCGGCTGTAATGAGGCCATCGTGAAATATCCGTTCGACTATTCGGCTGCGTCAGTTTTTTCAGCGCCCGCGCCGTAGCGGTTCTTCACATAATCTTCTACAATCGCCTGGAATTCCTGGGCGATGGCCGTGCCACGCAAGGTCATGCGTTTTTCGCCATCAATAAAGACCGGGGCAGATGGGGTCTCGCCCGTTCCTGGCAAAGAAATACCAATATCAGCATGTTTGCTCTCGCCGGGGCCGTTGACGATACATCCCATCACAGCGACGTTCATTTCCTCGACGCCCGTATAATTCTCTCGCCATTCTGGCATCCGCTCTCGCAAATAAGTTTGGATACTGCCTGCCAGTTCTTGGAAGACCGTACTGGTGGTCCGACCACAACCGGGGCATGCCGTTACCAATGGCATGAACGAGCGAATGCCCATAGTTTGCAAAATCTGCTGTGCCACAATGACTTCTTCGGTACGATCGCCGCCTGGTTCTGGCGTCAACGATACGCGGATCGTGTCTCCAATACCTTCTTGAAGTAGAATACTCAGCGCTGCCGTCGATGCGACGATACCTTTTGATCCCATGCCCGCTTCGGTCAGTCCCAAGTGCAATGCATATTCACATTGCCGCGCGAGTGCACGATAAACACGGACCAGGCTTTGGACCTCTGATACTTTGCACGACAAAATGATTTTGTCAGCGGGCATGCCCAATGCACGAGCCCGTTCTGCACTTTTAAGCGCCGAGACAACCAACGCGTCTTCGGTAATTTCTGCCGCTGATTTTGGCGACGGTGATTGTGCGTTTTGATCCATCATATCGATGACCAAATCTTGATCCAGGCTGCCCCAATTCACGCCGATACGAACTGGGCGATCATATTGCATGGCAACGTCGATCATGGTCGAAAATTGCGTGTCACGTTTTTCACGGAATCCGACGTTGCCAGGATTGATCCGATATTTATGCAATGCTTCAGCGCAGGCTGGGTTTTCTGTTAACAGGGTATGACCAATGTAGTGGAAATCACCAACCAGCGGCACATCACAGCCCATTTTGTCCAGGGCGTCGCGGATATGTGGTACGGCCTTCGCGGCTTCGTCACGGTCCACTGTAATTCGAACAATCTCGGATCCCGCAGCGGCCAAAGCAGCGACTTGCTGCGTGGTTCCTTGGATATCTGCAGTGTCCGTGTTCGTCATGGACTGCACAACAACCGGGCCATCGCCGATCACAATATCGCCTACCCGCACGGCAGTGGCTGGTCGACGAATGATAGGGGCCAAGATACTCATAAATTCTCCTCCGCCGTTAGTTGGCGGCTGTCCCTGCAATAAGGCGCGCAGCATTAAGTGCCACGCCTTTTCTAACGGTGCCTTCACCCCCTAATTTGGGGACGGTATTCCCATTCACAATGATATCAATTGCACCGGCATTCCCAGTGTCCAAAAGCAAACCGCTACGGGCGGGCACATCAAACGTCACGCCCGGCGCCATAAGACCCGTAAACAGGATTTCGCCACTCACAGGGTCGGTAATCTGTACCCAGCTGTTATCAATCGCACGAACGACAATACCGCTACTCTGGACGGCTACCACAGGAGTAGTAGATGCAACCTCTGGTGCCGCAGATGTTTGCTCAGAAGCGACGGTCGATGGCTGTTCGACTTGAGAACCTGTCGTTGTCTCACCTGCCGCAGCTTGCAAGGACTGCGCATTCAAATCTTCAGCGCTCACTTGTTCAACAACAGGCGTTGGAGCCGGAGACGGCTCTTCAACGGATGTCTCCGCTGCTGCGGAACTTGTAATTGCTGTTTCTTCGTTTGTTGTTTCCACTGGGGCCGATGGCGTATTTGCCTGCTCGGTGTCCGCTGCTTCTTGCGGCACAGAAGACGCATCACTCGAGGTTGCAACTTCGCTCGGCTGTGATTCAGGTGTGGGTTTAGGTTCGACCACTGTATCTGTACTGACAATGTTTGAAGCTGTCCCATCATTCGCACTCGACGTCACTTCGGGCGTGGTTGCAACATTGGATGCTTCGTTCGCAGTCTCAGATACTGCAGCATCGGTCATGTCTGTGGCAGTTTGGTTGACGTCATCCGTCGTTTCCGCAAGCACGTTCGTTGCAGCATCAACAGTGGGGCTTGCCGTTCCTGTCGTTACTTCAGATACAGCCGCGTTTGTATTTTCGATATTATCGCGGGCGGCTTCGGTCGCTTCGGCAATGGCTTCGGCAGTGTTCGCCTGCAGCGCTTCTTGAGTTTCTGTGTTCACACCCTCAGCACCTTGGTCTGCGGCATTAGAACTTTCATTCGTGGATGTTGTCGTCGACTGAGGTGCTGCCTTATTGGTTTCGGCGGGTTGCGCATTCTCATCTCCAACCAAATGTTGGAGGCGCTCAGGCACAGGCGAGATCAGGTCGGATAAAATCGAATCATCCGTCGTCGTTGCGTACCAACCGCCATAGACCAAAACGGCCAACACAACACCGACCAAAACAATCGCCCCCTTTGGAACGCCGCTTTCCGCGACCGGGGTCGGAAACGAAAGATCGCTCAAACGCTTGCCACTGGCTTTTTCCAAACGATAGCGACGGATGACTTCTTCGCCATCAAGCCCTAAATGTTCGGCATAAGAACGTATGAAGCCGATGGCATACGTATCACCCGGAAGGTCTTCGTATCGACATTCCTCAATCGCTTCCAAGTATAGAAAGCGGATACACAAATTATCAGAAACTTCGCGCAAGTCTTCACCGACACGCAGACGTGATGCACGCAGCAAGGCACCGACTTGTGGTGAACGGTCAGAATCGTCAGCAGTTTCGGTCGTCGATTTATTTTTATCGCTCATCAGATTGGAATCGCCGCCTTATAAAAATTGCTGCCCACACGAAGGTGTTGATCGTGCTTTGGCAAAGCTCGGGTATTCTCACATTTCGCCTTTGTTTTACAAGGGAAAATGGGACTTTTTCAGGGTTATCGGCATCAACCCATGATAGATCAGAGCGCGACCCCATGTTCCAGCGCAAATTCTCGGATTTTACCGCGCAATGTCCGATGAGAACCTTCCAGCATAGGGCGGAGAGCAACACTCAACGCACCGATATCCAACGAACGGGTCATCTGCTTCACCGGGCCGATCCACGGGCTCGCCATCGATAGTCTGCGATACCCGAGACCAATCAGCGTCATTGCCTCTAACGGACGCCCCGCCATTTCACCACACACAGAAACAGGCACATCTGCCGCGCGACATTTATCAATAACACTCGCCATCATTCGAAGCGGACCAGGTGACAAAATGTCGTACCGATCAGCAAGCTTTGGATTCCCACGATCCGTCGCAAACATAAACTGCATCAGATCATTTGATCCCACAGACAAGAAATCGATTTCAGCGAGGAGCTGTTCCAACTGGAACAATAAACCTGGCACTTCCAACATTGCCCCGACACGCACACGGCCTCGCATGCCCTCCCCATCGACTTCTTTGTCAAAAAGCTCACGAGCGGCCAAAAATTCAGAGACCTCGGTTATCATCGGGAACATGATGGAGATATCGACGTCACATTGCTTTGCAGCGCGCGCCATGGCGCGTATTTGACGACGGAGCAACATCGGCCGATCCAGGCTAATCCTGATCGCGCGCCAGCCCATTGAAGGGTTTTCCTCGTTTTCAGTCTGGAGATACGGAAGCGTCTTGTCGCTGCCGATATCCAAAGTACGAAACGTCACATGACGCCCCTCAGCCGCGCTGAGGATATTGCGATAAAGCGTCGTCTGCGCCTCAAGGCTCGGCAGTTCCTGCTGCATCATGAACTGAATTTCAGTTCGAAACAGTCCAATTCCTTCGGCACCAATTTCACGCATCTGTTCAACGTCAATCAGCAAGCCGCCGTTGACCATCAATGTCACATGCTCGCCGTCTTTGCTGTCCGACGGCAATGGGATCAAGGCGTTGTATTGTTCTTT
>DGNZ01000080.1 GCA_002389175.1 Rhodospirillaceae bacterium UBA4479
TTGTGTGGTGCTGACGACCTGCGGGCCGAACTCATGGACGATCAATCGCAATATTTCCAGGCTGAATACGATTTCCAGTTGATCGATAAAGCAGGGCATTTTTTACACCGCGAGCAACCGCAACTCGTCACGCAAAGTTCAAATTGATTTTTGATTCACTCTTTTGGAAAGTTCAATGGCCGATTCTTTGCGCTCGCTGTAACGGTTAACTAAATAAGGTGCGACATCACGCGTCAGAAGCGTGAACTTAACCAGTTCCTCCATGACATCAACCACTCTGTCGTAATAAGCCGATGACTTCATGCGGCCGTCTTCCTCGAACTCTAAGAAAGCCTTAGCCACTGAGCCTTGGTTAGGGATCGTCAGCATCCGCATCCAGCGCCCCAAGATGCGCATCTGGTTCACGGCGTTGAAAGATTGTGAGCCACCGCTGACCTCCATCACCGCTAAGGTTTTGCCTTGGGTCGGACGAACAGCGCCTACTGACAATGGGATCCAGTCGATCTGGCTTTTCATGATCCCCGTCATTGCACCGTGGCGTTCAGGCGAACACCAAACCATCCCCTCTGACCAAGTTGCCAAATGACGCAACTCTTTCACCTTTGGATGCGTATCTGGTGCGGCATCGGGTTGAGGAAGGTTTAATGGATCAAACACCTTCACTTCTGCACCCATTGCTTTAAGCAACCTGGCTGACTCTAATGTCAATAGCTTGCTGTAAGAGCGCTCGCGCAAAGAGCCATAAAGCATCAAAATCCGAGGTGGGTGAGTAGAGGGCTTCGAGGGCGACAAAAGTTCTTGCTGAGGCAACTTGAAGCTGCTTTGATCAAGATTGGGCGATTGATCGGTGACCTTAGACACGCGACCCCTTTTCATTGATGACAACTTCACCGTCTTCTTTAGAAAAAGCGCCCATCTGTGGATTCACCAAAATATCAAGCACTGCTTCAGATGGACGGCACAACTTTGTTCCGATTTGGGTCACGACAATTGGCCTATTGATCAAAATGGGATACGTCGTCATGAAGTCCAATAACACTTCGTCACTCCATTTCGGATTTCCCAAATCCAATTCTTCATAAGGCGTGCCCTTTTGACGCAGTACGTCCTTAACAGGGATGGACATGTCTGAGATCAACTTTTTGAGTTGGTCTTTTGTAGGCGGTGTCTCTAAGTAAAGCACCACCTCAGGGTCAACGCCTGAATTTCGAATTAGGGCTAATGTATTCCGAGAAGTACCGCACTTTGGATTGTGAAAAATTTTGACCATATCAATTCTTAATGACTGTGTTGGTGGTCTGACTTCAATAAAGAATGAAGAAACAAGCCGAGGAATCCGCCAACTATTTGAGCAACAACAAAAGCTGGCACGTCAAAAGGTGCGATACCTGCAAATGTGTTGCTGAACATGCGACCGAACGCAGCTGCTGGATTCGCAAAAGATGTACTAGCTGTGAACCAATATGCTGCGCCGATGTAGCAAGCAACAATAGACGATGCCTTGCCTTCGGGGGAGCGCAAGATCACGAATAACAGGCCGCAAGTAGCCACTGCTTCAGCAAACCATTGTGCAGGGCCACTTCTTACTTTCGTGGACCATTGCAGTATTTCAAGATCAAACATTGCATGAGCTGCCCATGCACCTAATGCAGCACCGATGAGCTGAGCGATCACATAGCCCACCAAGTGATGCCGAGCCAAATCTTTGCGATAGGCCATGACCATCGAAACAACTGGATTGAAATGCGCACCACTGACTGGCCCTAGTGTTTCAATCAACACATAAAGAGCAAAGGCAGTGGCAAGCGTGTTGGCCAAAAGCGCAACGGCTGTATTTCCGTCTGCCAATTGCTCGGCCATGATGCCTGAACCGATTACGGCACACAGCAAGGCTGCTGTGCCAACTAGCTCAGCAAAATATCTTCTCCAATGAATCATTTTGTAGCGAGATCTCGAGCTGTATTTTCCAAAGCCATCTTGCTGAGACTTGTTAAAGGTAGGCTGGTAAACAGATCCAGACGTCTTTTGATTTGATGAAGCGTTTGCTTGAAAGCTTCTTGCTTTTGTTCTTCTGTGCCCACTGTCTCTGAAGGATCTGCATAACCCCAATGTGCGGTTGCAGGTTGACCGGGCCAATAGGGACAAACTTCGCCAGCTGCGTTGTCGCAAACAGTGATCACCAAATCCATATGCGGCGCATCAGGCGTAGCAAAAACGTCCCAGCTTTTGCTGGTCAAGCCCGCTGTTGAAATCCCCGCTTTTTCCAATGTTGTGATGGCCATCGGGTTAGGCTTTTGATTTTCTTTAGGACTACTGCCAGCCGAATAAGCCTTGAATTTTCCCTGACTCATGTGGTTCAGTAATGCCTCAGCCAAGATGCTGCGGGCGGAGTTGTGAGTGCACAGAAAAAGTACGTTCAATGGTTTGGCTTCAGTCACGTTGGGTTCCTTAGGTTTAGCAGGTTTTACAAATATCCTCAGGGCTGACCTCGCAGGGCTCCCCTTGGCAACAGTTTTGGGTCAGGAAGGACAACACAGCATTCATGCGGTCGTACTGCGCCCGATAAATCAGGTTGCGGCCACTGCGCTCTTGCGAAATGAGATCTGCGAGCATCAACTCTTTCAGGTGAAATGAAAGAGTGTTTGCTGCGATTCCTAAAGACTCCGAAATCAGTGCAGGAGTCATCCCTTCGGTACCCTTCTGCACCAACTCACGAAAAATTTGTAGTCGATTGGTTTGTGCCAAAGCTGAGAGTGCTTTTATTACAGATATTTCGTTCATATTTCAATAATACTGGAATTATTAAATTATGGCGACATCCCTAGAGGTTTTTTTGTGACCTAGAACTAATTTTAAAAATGCTGGTCCATGGGTCTTGAAACCCGAGATGTCGAGAGTTTGTGACCTGGTCATTTGACTTTTTGCTTTAACTGCCGTCATTGAGCTGGCCCGGCTCACCGTGAACTGAGACCTCGACCCTCGCGGAAGACCTTCATGCGAGAGGAATGCGGAGGAGGTGCCGACAAGAATTAATTTGTCACATAAATGTCATATTTAAGAACTACCCTACTTCCTTGGCTACTAGTTTGGAGCGGGAAATGATTAAAGCTGAAACTAAACCGATTGAGTGGGTCGTCATGGGGGGCGCGGGAAAATTGGCGCCTGAAAACACCATGGCCGCACTCATTGAAGGGCTTGCCCGTGGCGTGGATCACGTCTGGTTAGATTTGCAGGTCAGCAAGGATGGCGTACCATTTTTGTTTCGGGACAAGCGTTTAGAGAGAACAACCAACGCCAGAGGTATCGCGCATTCGTTGGACTGGAAACATCTAAAACAACTGGATGCCAGCGACGGACACCATGTAGCCGCTGGGCATGAGCGTATTCCTGCCCTGACTGAGGTTTTAGATTGGTTGCAATCTGCAGACATCCGGATGATCCTTGAAATACGGGCCACAGACCGAATGTTGGCAAGGTTGCTACCTGCCCTCGCCAAGGCTTGTCAGCAGATGCCCCGAGCTTCTGAAAAACTTAGTTTTGCCTCAGGTTCGACTACTGCACTTGTCCGGTGCGGCGAAGTGCTAAGGGGGAAGGGGCGGCTACTCATTGTCGATAAACCGAAGCGTCCTATATTGCTCGCTGCCCAGGAGATGGGTGTTGGTAGCGTGGGGTGCACGGCTATGAATTGGACCGAAAAGCGGGTCAGAAACGCGCGCGAATATGACCTAGAGGCAACTGCATTTGCTGTTCGAAATTGCAACGATGCGAAGCGATTAATCAAGGTCGGCGTTAAGCGGTTGTGTATCGATGACATTGATATAAAACATCGATACGACAGCTCGATGTCTTGAGGGCACTTTTAGTATGGATTTGATACTTTGGCGACATGCAGAGGCCGAGGTCTTGGCGCCCGGTGGGTCGGATAGCGAGCGGACGCTTACCAAGCGTGGCCAGAGACATGCTGCTCGCATGGCGCAATGGTTGGATGCCCACCTGCCGGATACTATTCGCGTTTTGTCTAGTCCTGCACTGAGATGCACGCAAACCGCGGATGCCTTGGGTCGCAATTACAAGCTGCGTGACGAGCTGGCACTGAATGCCAAAGTCAATGAAATTCTCTCGCTTCTGAAATGGCCAACCCAGCAAAGGCCGGTGTTGTTGGTGGGGCATGAGCCTTGGATTGGCAAATTGGTTTCTGCGTTGCTTGGTTCTGAAACTTGTAACGTTGCAGTTAGCAAAGGATCAGTTATTTGGATGCGCTCAACGTCTAGCGAACTCACATGCGAGACTCGAATCCTTGTAGTGCAGTCACCCAAGCTCCTATAAAAAAAGCCCGGCGAACCGGGCTTTCGGTCAAAAGACCAAGTGTCTGATATCAGCAAGCACCTTGCTTAAGACAGTGGTAAACCGAGCACCATCTCCACCGTTAATCACA